>DASPIL010000058.1 GCA_035629175.1 Verrucomicrobiia bacterium
GAACTCGACGAAAACCTGAAGGTCTGCACGCATTGCAATTATCACTTTCCCATCGGCGCGCGCGAACGCGTTCATTCCCTTGTCGAAACGTGCACGTTTGAGGAACTCGACGCTGACATGACGAGCGTTGACGTCCTGAACTTCACGGGCGCAGCGTCCTACATTTCCAAGCTTGAGAAGTATCAAAAGGCGACAGGCCTGAAGGATGCCGTCATCACGGGCATCTGCACGTTGAAGGACCACCGTGCTGCACTCGGGATCATGGATTTCAGCTTTCTTGGCGGTTCGATGGGATCGGTCGTTGGCGAGAAGCTCACGCGGCTCATCGAGAAAGCCACGGAAAAGGAATTGCCGTTGATCATCATTTCCACGAGCGGCGGCGCGCGCATGTATGAAGGCATGTTCAGTCTCATGCAAATGGCCAAGACCTGTGGCGCGCTGGCGTATCACGCACAAGCCCGCCTGCCCTACATCAGCATCCTGACTGACCCCACGATGGCGGGTGTCATGGCGAGTTATGCGAGTGTGGGCGACCTGATCCTGGCCGAGCCGGGCGCGATGATCGGCTTTGCGGGTCCGCGCGTGATCAAGGACACCACCCAGGCGGAACTGCCGCCGGGTTTCCAGACTGCCGAATTCCTCCTCGATCACGGATTGATTGACGCAATTGTTCCGCGGAAAGAGATGAAGGATCGCCTGAGCGACTATCTCGATTACCTCACGGCAAATCGCAATAAGCTGAAGAGCCGAGCCGCTTAGTGGGCGCCATGGCCTGGCATGGATTGCAACAGGCGTTGTTTCCGTTCGGCTGGCAGGGAGGATTGAAGCAACCACGCTTCGGCGGCTGCGGGGTCTGAGCGAATCCAATTCCGCGCCAGGTTCTCCGTTTGATTGTATCGTTGATTCGGGTCCGTCATGGTTTCGACCCATGGCGCCGCCAGCTCGGGCGAATTGTAGGAGAGGCGTGAAACGAAGCCAGAGATCGCCGATTCCCGCGACGTTCCAATCGGCAGGGTTTTGAGCCAAACGCTGGCTCCATTCGGGTCGGCGTCCGCCCAGTTCCCCGCAACAGACTGAAACGCCTGGTCCCTCGACTTACCATCGGGAAACGTAGCCACCCATTTCGCCGCCGCATTCGGCTCGGACTGGCTCCACTGGCTCAATATTTGTGAGGTGGCGCTTTCCTGGGCGGGGCCAGGAGGGAGTGTGCCGACGTAACGGGCCGCTTCTTCGGGTGCGTTCCGCGCCCAACCGGCAAGCACGCCGCTGAGAGCGTTATTCTGTCCCTGCTGGTCGGGAAAACTCCGCGCCCATTCGAGGGCCTTTTGAGGATCTGTTTCCGCCCACTGATTTGCCACAGCGCCCAACAGGTTGTCCCGGGAACTTCCAGGAGGCATGTTCTGGGCGTATTCCGCTGCTCCCTTCGGATCGGCCTGCGCCCACGTATGACTCATCTGTTGGAACGCCTGATGCCGTGCGCTGCCTTCCGGCAGCTGCGTCACCCATTCAATCGCGCCGTTCAAATTCGCACTCGCCCAACTGCTGGCAAGCTGTCCTATGAATTCGTTTCGGCGCTGCCCGGGCGGCAATGTCACGGCAAACTCTGCAGCCGCCTCTGGATCCCCCTGCGTCAATTGCCATGAAACCTGCCGCAACGCGTCGCTCTTCATTCGGCCTTCAGGAAACGATGCAATCCATTCCATCGCGCCTTTGGGATCATACTGCGCGAGGCCGTTTGCGATCTGCGCCACTGCCTGATTTCGGGACTGGCCGGCAGGCAGCAGGTTGGCGAACTCCAGTGCGGCATGTGGATCCTGATAGGACAGGCTCGACGCGAGCGTCTGCAAAGCGCGATTGCGCTCAGGGCCGGCACGCAGTTCCTCAATCATCTTCAGGGCCGCTGGCCGATCGTTCTGTGCCAGTTGAGTAGCGATCGTTCCGATCAGTTCGCTGCGGTGCCGGCCTTCAGGCATGGCTTGAACCTGTGTCAGCGCCGCCTGGGGATCCGCTGCAGCCCAACGCGAGAGGACGCTGGAAAGGGCATTTTTCTTCGCCTGCCCTTCGGGCAGTTGCTGCGCCCACGCCAGTGCGCTGTCAGGATCGGAACCCGCCCATTGCGAAGCCACGTTCACCATGAACTCGTTTCGCATCTGTCCCGCTGGCAGGGTGGCGGCAAATTCAGCGGCCGCTTTCGCATCATGCTCCGCCACCTGGTACGAGATGTTGCGGAGTGCATCCCGCTTGCCTGGACCTTCCGCCATCTGATTCACCCAATCCAGCGCTTCCCTGGCATTCTGCCGGGCCAGTCCGCCGGCAATCTGTCCAATGATCTGGTTCCGCTGGCGGCCAGGAGGCATGGCCTCGGCAAATTCCTTCGCCACCTGCGGATTTTGATACGCAAGATTCGACGTGATGCGCTGCACCAACTGATTGCGCAGTTCGCCTGCCGGCAGATTCTGCACCCACGCAAGAGCGGCTTTCGCGTCAATCTGCGACCATTGCAATCCAACGCTGCTCAATGCTTCCCTTCGAGTATTCCCGTCAGGCAACTGCTCGGCCCATGCCAGCGCAGCCCGGACATCGATGCTCGCCCATTGTGATGCAACCGCGTTCATGGCGGAGTTGCGCGTCGTTCCCACGGGCAGCGATGCGGCGAGCGCGGCGGCTGCGGCAGGATCGGTTCCGGCAAGGTGTGTCACAACCATGTGGATCGCACTGCTGCGCTCCGGGGTGGCGCTGAGTTGTTGCGCCCAGGCCAACGGCGCCTGGGAATCGATGAGGACCCACGCGCTGACAACGGCGCTGATCGCCTGCATCCGCTGGGAACCGGACGGAAGGCTCAGCACCCGTTGGGCGGCAGCGGCGGGGTCGCGCGCCGCCCAGACATTGAACACTTCATAGACCGAGTTGCCCCATCGAGGTCCGTCGCCCGCTGCGACCGTCATGTTGATGGCCGCTTCCGGGTCTGATTCGGCAAGTACCCCGGCCAGCGCTGATACGCTCTGTTTCTTTAACGGCCCTTCGGGCAGCTTCGCATGCCATGCGATGGCTGCCGTAGAATCCACTTCAGCCCAGCCGCGCAGGACATGAACGATCGCCTGGTTGCGTTCATTGAAGTTCGGCAGGGCGTTGGCGTGATGCATCGCCGCAGTAACATCGAACTTGGCCCAGCGCGGGAGCAGCACTCCCGCCGCCGCGGGCCGGGCCTGGCGAAGATGCGGCTGATCCAGATAAGCGACGAGGCCAGGAAGATCCTCAGGTTGAATGGAATCCGAAACCTGGCGAAGGCGTTCGAACTGGCGGACACGTCCGCTGCGCGTGGCTGCTTCGATTGCGGCCTGGGCTTCTGCGAGCGACATCACGCGGCCAGGGCGGAACTCATCGAGGTTGGTTGCGGCCAAAGCGGCAATGGGCGGAAGGGTCCTGGCGGTCTGCTCCCCAGCCAGGATGGAAGCAGGTTCCGCTGAACGGACTGACGCCCGTTTTGTTCCAAGCGCCCATCCGAGCACGAAGCTCAGAATCACAACCAACGAAGCCGCGACGAAACGTCGATTCATATGCCTTCGATTGCTTTCCGGGAAAAATGTTCGGGTTTTTCTGATCCTCCTGCGAACTCCCTGCGCAAAGACGCCACGTAATCCGTGAAGAAGCAAGCCGCGATTCCAAATCTTTTCTGGCGTGTTCAAACCTGGCGCGGGCCACCCGCACTGGTGGCGTGCTCACCCCATTTTTAGGCCGGGCTCTCCCCGGTAGGTTTCGGGGAGAGGCTATTGTGAAAATTATCATCTTGATCATCGGAATCGCCATCGGCGCCACCGCGGTGTGGTTTTATCGAAGCCAGCCCCAGGGCTCCCCTGCGCGCAACACTGGCGAGGAAATTGAGTCCGCCGTTCGTTCGGCGGGAAGCTCCCTGCAGGAAAGGATCGGGTCGCTCAACCTGAGGGGCGATGACATCCGCGACGAGCTGGAGCGCACTGGAAAAGTGATTCGACGCAACGCCAGCAGCGCAGGCGATGCGATCGCGGACGCAACCGAGGACGCGCGGACGACAGCTGCGATCAAGGCGAAGCTCGTGCGGGATCCCGATCTTTCGGCGTGGGACATTTCGGTTAATACGACGGCGGGTGTTGTAACGCTTGCGGGCAGTGTGGCGAATGCGGATCATATCGGAAAAGCGGTCGCACTTGCGATGGATACCGAACACGTAAAGGAAGTGGTGTCCACGCTGCAAGTAAAGGCCGAGCGGTAAGCCATGAGCATGTCTCCCAACCCCACGAACCTCGCTTTCGTTGAAAGCCTTTATGAGGATTACCTGCGCGATCACCAGTCCGTTTCATCGGAGTGGCGCGAGTACTTTTCAAAGGTCGCGGCGAATGAGCTGAGATTCCCAAAACCGCATTTCGGCCCGACCTTTCAGCCAGCGAGCATCTTCAATCCGCCTTCCAACCCAGCGCGCAACGGCCGGGCGCGAATTTCCGATCCCAACACGGCGGCGTTGCAGGACCGCATTTACCTTTTGATCCGGCTGTACCGCGTTCGAGGGCATCGCATCGCGCGCGTGGATCCGCTCGGCCAGCCCATCGAGACACCGCCGGAACTGGAGCCTGAATTTTTCGGCTTCACGGACGCGGACATGAGCCTGCCGGTTCACAGTGAAACCTTCCAATACGACGGCGCGCTCACACTTGGAACGCTCCTGGAGCGGTTGCGAAACACCTACTGCCGCAGCATCGGAGTGCAGTACATGCACATCGACGACTTGCGTGTGCGGAGATGGCTGCAGCGCCGAATGGAAACAACGGAGAACCGGCTGCAGCTCACGCGCGAGGAGCAGCTGCGCATTCTCACGCGGCTGACGGGCGCGGTGACGTTCGAGGAATTCATCCGCAGGAAATTTGTCGGCGCCAAAAGCTTTTCACTGGAAGGCTCGGAAAGCCTGATCCCCCTCCTGGATCTCGCGCTCGAAAAGGCGGGTGACCAGGGCATTGATGAAGTCGTTGTTGGCATGGCGCATCGCGGGCGGCTGAACGTGCTGGCCAATGTGATGGGCAAGAGCCCGCGCCAGATTTTTCGCGAGTTTTCCGACACCGACTGGAAATCCCGCCCGCAGCGCGGCGACGTCAAATACCACCTCGGTTACGATTCTGAATGGACGACGGCGGCTGGCCACAAACTTCGCCTTGCGATGTGCTTCAACCCGAGCCATCTCGAGTTCGTGAATCCGGTCGCCCTTGGCCGGGCGCGCGCGCGCCAGGACTGTCTCGAGGATCACGATCGCAACCACGCCATGGCGCTGCTGATCCATGGTGACGCTGCCTTCGCAGGCGAAGGCATCGTGCAGGAAAGCCTGAACCTCAGCCAGGTTCCCGGCTTTCGGACAGGCGGAACGTTGCATGTCATCGTCAACAACCAGATTGGATTCACCGCTGGCCCCGAACAGGCGCGTTCCTCACAATACGCGAGCGATGTCGCCAAGATGCTGCAGATTCCGATCTTCCACGTGAATGGCGAGGATCCCGAGGCGGTTGCACAAGTGGTGCGGCTGGGCATGGATTTCCGCCGGGAATTCCAGCGCGACGTCGTCATCAACATGTATGGATACCGCCGCCTGGGACACAATGAGGGCGACGAACCCACGTTCACACAGCCCGTGCTCTATCGCGCGATCGCCAAGCGCAAGCCCGTCCGCGAAGGATATCTCGAGCATCTGCTGCGCCTGGGCGGCGTCACGCGCGAGGAAGCCGACGAGATCGCCGCGCGGCGGAGGGAAGTGCTGGAGAAAGAATTGTCGCAATCGCAAAAGGAGGATGCGGAGGGCGGACGGCCCATTATCACGCGTTGGAAATGCCGGGGAGGGCTTGAACCCTCGGACGACGAAGCGCAGACAGCGGTGCCGCGGGACAGGCTGGTGCAATTGCTTCGGGCGTTGAACGAGCTGCCGCCCGAATTTCACCTACATCCCAAACTGAAGAAGTTGTTTGAGAATCGCGAATTGATGATGACGGGCGAACATCCGCTCGACTGGGCCGCGGCCGAAGCTCTTGCGATCGCAACGCTGGCGGCGGAAAAATGCCGCGTCCGATTGACTGGACAGGACAGCGAGCGCGGAACCTTCAGTCATCGCCATGCGGTCCTGCACGATTACCAGGACGGACACACGTACACACCGCTGCAGCATGTTGCAGCCGGCCAGGCCAGCGTCGAGATTTACAACAGCCCATTGTCCGAGACGGCCGTGCTTGGGTTTGAATACGGGTACAGCCTGGACTGCCCTGAAGGCATCGTGATCTGGGAAGCGCAGTTTGGGGATTTTTGGAATGTGGCACAGCCGATCGTTGATCAGTTCATCACGAGTGGCGAAGACAAGTGGGGCCAGCTCAGCGGCGTCACGTTGCTGTTGCCGCACGGGTTTGAAGGCCAGGGACCTGAGCATTCAAGCGCGCGGCTTGAACGATTTCTTGCGCTCAGCGTTGAGGATAACATCCAGGTCGTTTATCCCACCACGCCCGCCCAATACTTCCATTGCCTGCGGCGACAGGCGCTGCGTTCATGGCGAAAGCCCCTGGTGATCATGACGCCCAAGAGCCTGCTGAGGCATCCGAAGGTGGTGTCCTCGCTGGAAGACCTTGCGGAGCGCGGATTCCAGCGGATTATTCCCGACACGTTGCAAAAGCCTGCCGAGAACATTCGCCGCGTGCTGCTGTGCACGGGAAAAATCTTTTTCGAGCTGGAGGAACACAGGGCGGAGGCGCGGCACGAGGACGTCGCAATCCTGCGCGTCGAGCAACTCTACCCGCTTCGCCGTGAGACGCTCGAGACGGCGCTGGCACCCTACGCCGACAATACCCAGGTGCTCTGGGTTCAGGAAGAGCCGGCAAACATGGGCGCCGCAAATTACCTGAAGATTCATTTCGGGGAGCGCCTCTTCGACCGTCTTCCGCTGAAAACCATCGCGCGCGCCGCTGCCGCCACCCCGGCTTCCGGCTCCGCCAAACGCCACAAACACGAACAGGCCGAGATCATCAAGCGCGCCTTCACCGACTGATTTATGTCCATCGAATTGAAAGTTCCAGAAATCGGCGAGTCGATCACTGAAGTGGAAATCGGCGAGTGGTTTAAAAAGGAAGGCGATGCCGTCCAGAAGGATGATCCCATCGTCACGCTCGAAAGCGAAAAGGCGACGGTGGAATTGTCGTCGCCGGAGGCAGGAACGATCAGCCGGATGTTGAAGAAGAAGGGAGATGTCGCGAAGGTGGGCGAGGTCATCGGCTATCTTGAAAACGGAAAGGCTGAAGCCACGCCGTCGAAAGCAGCCGCAAAGGCTCCCGACCTCACAGGACCGCCGAAGACAACTCCCGAAAAAGTGCAGGCTCGGAGCGAGGAAACGGCGCCTGCGAAAGCAGAGAAGCCCGCACCCGCAGCGCCGCCGGCGCCAGCACCGCGCGCAGCCACCAGCGAGGCACCGCAGGAAAAAAGCCGGAGTCAACGCCAGTTGGACGAGCAGGAAATGCCGCTGTCAAACACAGCCGTGGAGTCAGAGCCTGCCCGCGAGCCGCAGACCAAAACCGTGGCTGAGCGGCCCGAAGAAGTTGTTCCCATGAGCCGTTTGCGCCGCACCGTCGCCGAACGGCTCGTTGAGGCACAGCGCAACGCCGCGCTGCTCACCACGTTCAACGAAGTCGACATGTCCGCCATCCTCCAGCTGCGGCGGGAATATGGGGAAGGATTCCACAAGAAGCACAACGTGAAACTGGGCTTCATGTCGTTTTTCGTGAAAGCGGCCATCGATGCCCTGAAACAGTATCCAGTGGTCAACGCGGAGATCCGGGGCAACGACATCGTTTACCACAATTACTTCGATATCGGCGTCGCCATTGGCAGCGGGAAAGGCCTTGTCGTCCCGGTCCTTCGCAATGCCGAGCGGCTGAGTTTTGCGGAAATTGAATTGACCATTGGCGACTTTGGCCGCCGTGCGCGCGACAACAAGTTGAAGCCCGACGAACTCCAGGGAGGCACCTTCACAATCAGCAACGGAGGGGTCTACGGGTCGCTTCTCTCCACGCCGATTGTCAATCCTCCTCAAAGTGGCGTGCTCGGCATGCACGCGATCCAGGATCGGCCTGTGGCTGTCGAGGGCAACGTTGTGATACGGCCGATGATGTATCTCGCCCTCAGCTACGATCACCGGATTGTCGACGGCCGCGAAGCCGTTTCCTGCCTCAAGCGCATCAAGGAAGCAATCGAAAGCCCGGCCCGGATGCTGATGGAGATCTGATCGCCTTTGGGTAAAAGCCCCATTTCGAAGAAGCTGTCCCGCGGCTATTCACATGCACAGCATGAATTACGAGGCCGTCGCAGAGACGATTCGAAGCGGATATCGCGAAGTCACGCCGCAGTATCGCCGGGACGATGAGATTGAAGTCACGACGCGGAACCACGCGCACATCAGCGGGATTCTTCGCAAGCTTTGCGTTTCGTTTGACCGTCCGATTCGTGCGCTCGATGTCGGCTGCGGAACGGGCCGTTATTTTCATTGTCTTACGAACGTGCAGCAACTGCTCGGCATAGACATCACCGAGGAAATGCTGCGCGCTGCCGAACATCCCGTGCGCGAGGATGAAGTTACGATTCCGGAGATCCGGCTGGTGTGCGCGAATTTTTACCTGACGGAATTTCCGCCGGGTGCCTTCGACCTGATCTATTCGCTGGGCATGTTCGGCAACGGCTGCCCCGTCACCACGGCTGTTTGCAACCGTTTCCACAAGTGGCTGGCCCCCGGGGGAAAGTTGTTCTTCAACACTGTTGATGTGGCGGGGATGCCCGCATCCTACAGGATCAAGCGCCAAATCCGCGGCGTCGCATACCCGTTTCTTCCGCCAAAAACCAAGGCGCGCCTCGATGAACGCGCGGCGAGGCACCCGTTCTACGGAATGAGCCGGCGCGAACTGGCGTCGGTCCTGAAGCAAAGCCAGTTCAAGAACTTCGAAGTCACTTCAAACTTCTGTGAATCGCCGCTTTGGAATGGACGGCACCTGGAGTGCATCGCCTCGAAGGATTAACCCGCCTGCGGCCGGTCGTCTTTATTTATCCGCAAACTGAACGCGGCCGGCAGGCATGAGGTTGCGGCGCTCATTGGGATCATTGTGCAGCGCAGCTTCGATCATCAGGTATTCACCGACGTTCTCTGCCGTGATCATCCCTGCCAGCTGCCCATTCCAGAGCACAGGCATCGACCGCAGCGTTGGCCCCTGCAATCGCGTGAAAACCGCCTCAACAAGATCGTCGGCGTCCGCGGTTTGAAATTGCTGCTCCATCGCATCGGCGACGGGAAGCTGCGAGCCGAGGCGCGCCAGTCCTTGAACCAGGGCTGACCTCGTCAACACACCGACCACACGTCCGCTTACGACCACCGGGAAGTCCTGCTGATGCGTTGTCAGCAGGAGATCAACTGCGCGCGAGAGCGTATCCTCGGGTGCCAGCGTGCGAAAATCCGTGATCATGAGTTGCCCGACACGCGTATGGCCCAGCGCGGATTTCACCTGAACCATGTTGGATTCCTGCGCCGCACCCATCCAGACAAACACGGCTATCAATATCAGCAAAGGGTTCATAGGTCCGCCCATAAACCCGAGCAACCCGAGCATTCCGAAAATGAAAGCCATCCCCTGCCCGATGTTTGCAGCGATCTGCGTTGCCCGCACATAATCCATTCGAATCGCCAGCAACGCGCGCAGAACGCGGCCGCCATCCATCGGGAATGCGGGCAGCAGATTGAAGACGACGAGGACGATGTTCACATACAAGAGCCCCGTGATAAAACCCCGGCCTGCGGACAGGACCTGCTCCCCTGAGCTGAACCGCGCGGCAAGCATCATGCCCGCGCCAATCAGGATGGCGAGCACCACATTCACGGCGGGCCCGGCCAACGCCACCACAAGCTCCTGGCGCGGCTTCTCCGGCATCCGTTCAAGGCGCGCGACGCCGCCAATCGGGAGCAACGTGATGTCCCGCGTCCCTATTCCGTATCGCCGCGCCGCAAGCGCATGGCCGAGTTCATGGAGGACGACAATAAAGAAGAGTGTGAGGGTAAACGCAATGTACCACAGCGCATCGGATGCTTTTTGCTGGACCGAATATCCTTTCCAACCTGCGAAGAAAATGAGCAGGAGGAAGGTGACATGGACGTAGATGCCGATCCCCGCCATGGTCGCTACTCGCCAGGACCATTTCATTCCCTCTTCCCTGGACGCTTTACGATTCACGTGTGGGTTGATATCCGCTCTTCAATATCGTGTCGTGCAATGCGGGCATGTTGGTGCGGGCGCTTTCGAACGTCACTGTCGCGCGCGCAGCAGCACGGTCGACCTTGACATCGCGAACCCCCTCCACGCTGCGCAATGCCTTGTCGACGCGACTCACGCATTTGTCACAAGTCATTCCTGATATTGCGATATCGCGTGTCTCAATCCGTTGTACCGGGGGTGTGGATCCAGGCTCGTTCATAATTTGTCCCGTCCCCATCCTCGCATATGTGTTCCCACACGCAAATGCCGCAGCGCAGGTTTCCGACACCAGAGCGCCGACATGCAACTTAACGCTCAATTCCACCTGGACAGCGAAACGCGTGCGCCGCTGTTCTCGTTTGTGGCATCGGATCTTAGCGAGCGCCCGGTTCTTCGATCGTCGTAAGCCGACTGCAAGTCGGCGCTCCGGCCGCCTGCAGCCTGCTCCCGACGAGTTGGGACGTGTATCGCTGGCTTCCAAGCCGGCTTGGTGCGATGTCCGAGGTTCGCAGCCCTTTTTCCTCGACCCCTCCGCCGTCCGCTGGCATCACTGGCCGGTGAATCTCAAGCAATGGCTCGAAGTGTCAATCATGGCGGCTCGATCGGCAGGCGCGCTCATGCGCAAGAACCTGCGCGCGGTGAAAAAGGTGAACGCCCATACCGCGCATGACGTCAAACTCGAGCTGGATGTCCGCTGCCAAAAGCTGATCGAACGAATACTGGGCGATGCCTTTCCGGATGTCGCATTTCTCGGCGAGGAAGGAAGTGCCGGCGATGCCAACGCCCCGTACCGCTGGGTTGTCGATCCCATCGATGGCACGGTGAACTTTTCCCACGGCATTCCCCACGCCTGCGTGTGCATCGCGCTCCAGGAAATGGGAAAAACCAGCAAAACGCGGCTACCCAAGGGACAACCTTCGGATCCCTATCAGACAGTGCTGGGTTTGATCTACGATCCCTTCCAGGATGAACTCTGGACCGCCACGCGAACGGATTCCGCGCGGTTGAACGGACGTGTGATCGAGGTCAGCAATCGCACGCGCCTTGAGGACGCCATCTGCGTGATGGGCTACGGGAAAAACGACGCAATGATCCGCGAATCATTGCCACTCTTCGGCAAGCTGACTCTTCGATGCCGCAAGTTGCGGAACATGGGATCGGCGGGCCTTGGCCTGGCGTATGTCGCGTGCGGCAGGTTCGATGCCTACATCGAGCGCGGCGTGAGCCTTTGGGACATCGCGGCGGGCGGATTCATCATCGAACGTGCGGGTGGTGAGTTCTGGCACGAGCCCCTTGGAAATCAGGATGGCTTTCGCCTGATCGCGAACAACGGCCATCTGCGGCGCAAGATCGAAAGTCTGGCGAAGTAGTTCGCCATTGGACATTGCTTCCGACCGTGTGTCACACGATTACCTGCGTGCGCCGCTCTGCGATCGACACGCGGCTTAGGGATTGCACGTAAACGTTCCGCTCACGGGTCCGATGGGTGCCACCAGAAAAGCGCTGCCATTGAATGTTCCCGCGTTCGGGGAATCGAAATCCAGATGCAGCGTCATGATGAAGTTGTAGCCCGACAGCAGCAACGGATTGAAACGGCCGCGATACGGATCCTGTTTCCAGGAATAGACGACGCCGCCTGACCCGCCGCCGTTGTCCGTGTAGGTCGCGTTCCCCTGTTGATCGAATGTCATGGTCACTTCAAGTCCGCCATTGAAGTTGAGTTTGATCACCTTGCCATTGGGAACACGTGGGACATAGAGAGGGCCGGGATATTGCACCTGCAGCATTCTGAAAAATTCGCGCGCCAACTGCGGTTTGAACGTCAGTGAACTCACCACTGGCAGGGTGGTCTGAAGTCCCAAGCTGCCACCCGCCCATGCCTGCAGGTTTGTCGAACCGTAAAAATAGTTCTCAACGCCCAATCGGTTGCTGAACGTGACGGCCACATTCGTTCCCGCGCGCGCGATTTGCACCGCGATGTTCGTGACAAGAGGAAGACCCTGCGCGTGGATGTCAAAAGCCTGCGCCTCTGCGCCGATGCGGTGGATCCGAACGGAGTGCAATACAATGTTCGTCAGCGGCTTGTCCTGGCCGTCGGTGGCGACGCGGTTGATCGCATAGACCACGTTCGATCCACCGAACAGGCGCCCAAACACCGAATAGCTGCCGTTCAATGAAGGCTGTGGCCCTGCTGTGATGAAAAACTGCGAGCCGTTTGAATCGGGACCCGCATTCGCCATGGAGAGCGTTCCGAAGGCATCATGCGTTCCGTTGGTCTCATCGGTGAATTGATAGCCCGGACCTCCCGACGGCGAGCCGTCAGGCGAACCGCCCTGGTTCATGAAACCGGCAATGACGCGGTGAAAGGTGGTGCCATCATAGAATGGAACGCGGCGAATGCGGCCGGTTGAATCCAGCCACGCCCGTTCGCCCGTTGCCAGTCCAATGAAATTTGCGACAGCCTTTGGCGCGAGCGCCTGGTTGAGGCGGCAGGTGAAACTGCCCATGCTCGTGTTGAACTCGCTGTAGATGCCGTTTGTGTATTGCGCTGTCGCAGAGAACGTCGAAAGCGCCAATAGAACCGCGAGCATTTTCCACGGGGAGACGGCTTGGCGGATGGTGTGTGATGTCATGTGATTACGGCACGGCGCGAGATCTTGTTTTCACGCCAGTGCTGCCAACAATGACACATCGGACGCCTGAGAAACAATGGCAAACCTGTCCGAACTTGTGCTAACGGCGCAGCCGGAAATAACGGATGCCATTGCTGCCGTCATACGCGAACGGACTGGAGGCGCCGACGACATCTTCGAAGGGTCCACTGCAGTTCTCCGCCCCCTGCAACACATAGCCCGTATCCCATTTTAGCTGCATTGTGCTGCCATTTGCAGTGCTCTCGAGGAATGGTCCGGGAACGAGTTCGCCAGTAGGCAGCAATCGCGCGGGAAAATCTCCCGGGGCGGCCCCGGTGGGATTTCGGAAGATGACCCGGGATAGTTGCGCCGGCGTGAGCGATTGGGCGTCGGACCCAAACACGACCTGCTCCGCGCCACCGCCTCGCATCGAGCCGTTCCAACCCTCAATCACGAGACTGGCATCGGTGCTCCAATCGGTGCTGCTGCTCGGCTCGAATTGCAGCCGCCCGCGTTCGCCCGCGAGTCGAATTGTCGACTCGGCGGCGGCCTCGCCTGCAAGTTGCAAAGCACCCAGTTTCTGATCCTGGCCGGTGACCTCCCAAATGGCGTTATCGAGAATCAGGATTCCCGATTGCACCAACTGCCCCGCCGTTTGTTCAAATGACCCAAAACGCACCTCAATATCCGCGCAGTGCAGTTCACCCGCCGCCAGCGTGTAGACAGCGCGTTGGAAGGAATCGCCGGAAACCGAAAGCTGTTGCGCAATGCGATGCCGTCCGCCGGATTGTTTGAACCCGCCGCGCCAGGAGCCGTACACAAACGTGCGTTGCGTTTCGAGTTCACCCGCGTTGAGCTGGAAGGTGCATTGGGCATTATGGGGTCCGAGAATCAATTCGCCTGCGGAGTTCGTGCCCCCGTTTTGAGCGAACACGCCCACGGTAACCTCGACGGTGTGGGCGAGCACATGTCCGCCGTGCAATGTATAAAAAGCGTAGGCCGTTCCGCCGCCGCTCAGCACATTGCCACCCTGCAATTGCAGCGGCCCCGCAACCACATGCGCGCCGCCCGTGTGCTCGAACGTGCCCTGCGGACCCACACGGGTTCCCGCAGTTTCAAGAATTCCGGATTCCAGCGTATAGGAAGTCCCAACGCTGGGTGGCGGTCCAATGTGCAATGTCTCCGGGTCGTCCTGCGCAGAGCAAATCAACGCCCATCCAAAACTGTAAATGACCGAGATGGTACAAAGCTGGCGGGAGGAGTTTTTCAACACCGAACAGAACGTCTGAGTGGTCATAGTGCAATGGCTGCGGACAATCCAACAGCGTGACTGCATTATGGGTGGAACGTTCGAAATTTGTCTCTGCGTGAGAACCCCACACCCAGCCGGGTTCTTAACCCTACCTTCGGGAACGGCGGATTGTCAGACAAACCCCTACAAAGTGTCGGCGCGCGATAGGTAGGCGCGCCGCCATTCCGCCCGCGACAGCTTGCCGCGTTTGTTCGGCAAGAGTGAATCAACCCGCCACCACTCGCGGGGGACCTGCCATGCGGGGAGCTTCTCCAAAGCGAACTGCCGCAGCGTCTCGTCCGCAACCTCGCCTCGCGCAACAAAACACGCGACAACCATTTCCGTCCGTCCCCCGTGTGGCGCAGGAGCGCCGAAGACCAGGCATTCACGAATGGCAGGATGCGCTGCGATGGCCGTCTCGATAACTTCAGGAGCGATCTTTCGTCCTGCGACATTGATCTGGTCATTCACGCGGCCGCGCAAATAAACCATCCCGAACACAATCTCGGCGAGATCACTCGTTTTAAATACTCCATTCCCCAAGGTGTCGCCCGGTTCAGGCCAATAGGTATTGGCGACCGCATCGCTCCTGACTTCCAGGCAACCTTCGCTGCCGACCTTCAGGCTTACGTTCTGCATCGGACCGCCAACACAACTGCCTTCCGTGCGTGGCAAGGACGAAGCATCATACGCAATGCCGCCGCATTCGCTGCTGCCATAGAAGTTGTGCACCTTGAGTCCGCGCGCTGTGAAGATGCTCTGCTCCAAGGCAACGGGCAACGGCGCTCCAGCTGAGATCGCAAGCCGCACATTGCGAGGGATCGCATTGCTTTCATGCCACACGCGCCAAAGGGCGGGCACCGCGGGCAGAGTGAATTTCTCCGTAATCGCATTGGCTCGTTTTAGAAGTTCTGGCAGGGGCGAGTGGATGAGATGCAGAGGAATGCCGTGCAACACGAGAGGCAGGACGAGGTTCGAAAAGCCATAGGAATGCGCGAGTGAGATCACTCCCAGATTGGGTGAGTCGAGTCCAAGACCCATCGTCGCCACAATGTTTTGGGCATCCGCGACCAATTGCGCTGCAGTGAACGCAATAACCCGCGCGGTCCCGGTCGTGGCCGACGTCATTTTCAGGTGAACTATGTCCGCGGGTAGAGCTCGCGGAATGACAGGCGCAGCCTGGTCGGTTTCGAGGGGACAAACAACCTGCTTGAAACGCCATGCTCGCAGAAGTTCAAAGATGAAATCCGCGGAGATGCCGCGCGGATGCGCCAACGCTGCCCTCGAGGGCGCGGGCTCACGTTCCACCCTGGCCGCGATTTCACCGAAGGTCCAGTCTTCGCCAGAGCTGAGATCACGCAGCGCCATCCGTTTGGAATGACTGAAGGCGATCTGGCGCCACCGTTCGTACAGCATTGCCAGTTTGTTACTGCACCCCTAGGTTCTGCCGCAAGCAGATATGCATTGCCGGTTCAGTGCCCAACATTCAAGCATCCGCTCCTGTTGCCCAGCACAGCAATCCTTCTGGCGAAAAGCGGCCCAGGCTGTTTCGCTTCGGTTTGTCTTTGTTCTCACGGCGATTGTCCTTCTCTCCGGCTGCGCGACGAGCAAGCCAGTTCCCGGAGATCGGCCCTTCGACTTCTCGCGCGATACGTTCGCGTTCACCAACCAGCTCGTGTGGGATTACTACTACGATGCCGGCGGGAACTGGGTGCACGAGCGTCACAAACCGGATCCCGATTACACGCATCACTGCTTTGTGGTGGTTCGCGCCGCGCGCCAGTTTTTCCAGCACGCGCGATTTGAACCCGCGGAGCCACCCGTGGATGTGGAGGAATATCGGGAACTGATACGGCGGGTGGTGGGACGGGACCCCGCGCGTCCGCTGCATCCGAGCCGGCGCATTGTCATTCCTGGCTACCCGGATCTGCGAAGCTTCAGCGCCGCGCATCCAGAACTTTTGAAGGCCGAATGTGGTGGTGCGTGGCGGAGTTACTTTCAGCGCGGGCACTGGCGCATCCTCTTTCCCTTTCGTCGCGCACAGCAGAAAGGCGTCGCCGAAGAATTCTTGAAAGACCTGCAATCGAATCAGCCACCCGTCGCGCACCTTGTGAAGTTTCCAGAGTTAACGATCAATCACGCGCTGCTGGTTTTCGACGCGAGGGCGAATGGCGAGCGCATTGAATTCCTTGCCTACGATCCGAACCGGAACGATCAGCCCGCGTCGCTCTTCTTCGACCGGGCCACGCGCACGTTCCACTTCGAGCAAACCGATTACTGGCCAGGGGGAACGCTGGACGTTTACGAAATTTATCGAAGCCTGTTTTATTAAAGCAGGTCAACACCGCGCAAACGGGTCACAACCGTTCGCGGCCCGCGTAGCCCGTGTCGATGTCGTGCCAGAACTCAATGTCGTCCTCGTCCTTTTCCCAGCAGAGAAAAACTTCGCGGCCGCCGATGATTGCAGGGAAATCCACCAGGCCGCGTTCGAGATCCTTGAGCTGGATCTGTCGGACTTCAAACTCCTGAAGCAACTCCTGCAGGGAGGCGAGCGATCGCACCCAGCCGTTGGCCGTGTCGCCGCCAACATCGCCGCGTTCCAGCAACGCCGTCATCCGGCGGTCGCCCTTTTCCATCGCGGCACGCAGGCGATCCAGCTCCGCAAGCCAGCGTCGCACCCGCGGCAGCAGCGCCCGTGCTTCATCACGCGTGTAGTGCTTGCTGAACTGGTATTTCATGGAACCGAACTTGCCGAGGTCCCGCGGCTCAGCTTCTCCCGCACCTTGTCATTCGCTTCAATCGACAACGATTTTGTCCAGGCCTCGCGCGCCTTGTCATGTTGCTGCAGGGAGTCGTAGACATCCCCAAGATGATCATAGAGCGTGGCATCCTCCTCCTCGGACGCCTTGATGGCATCGAGCAGGTACTTCAGTGCCTCCTGCCTTTGATTCAGCTTGAACAACACCCAGCCCATGCTGTCGAGGTAGGCGGCGTTGCCCGGGTTTGCAACGAGCGCGCGCTCGATCAGCGCCTTTGCCCGATCCAGCTTCTCGCCGCGTTCCGCGAGCATGTAGCCGAGGTAGTTTTGCGCCTCATCATTGTTCGGGGACAGCTCCAGGCATTTTTCGAAATATTGTTCGGCGCGCTGGTAATCGCCCAGCCGCTCGCAGGTCGCGCCCAGCTGGAAGTAAAACGAATCGCGCAGGATGCTGGCCGCGGAACCGCTGGCCTCTGCGATGACCTCGGCCGTGGTGAAATGTTTCAACGCGTTCGTGAAATCGTCGTTCGACGTATAGGCCACGCCCGTCAGGTATTCCGCATAGAACTTCTGCGGGAACTTGGCGCGAGCGCGCTCGAGCGTTTTCAACGCCTCCCCCGCCTGGCCGGCATTCAACTGCGCCGCCGCCAGTTCGTAATACGCCTGCTCAAATTCCGGGTTCAATACAACGACGCGGCTGAACGATTCACTGGCGGCAACGTAATTGGTCTCGTTGTAGTGGATGCTGCCGAGGATGTAATGCGCCTGGATGTCAGCCGGGTTGTCGCGGATCAAGTCCTGCAATTGTTCCGCCGCCTCCTTGACGTTGCGCCCGCGCAAATAGACATCCATCAGCTTGGCCCGCACGGAGTCGCGCATGAACGGCATGTCATCCAATTCCCCCAGCAACTCGCGATAAATCCCCGCTGACTGCGTGGTCTCGCCGAGAGTATTGAAGGCATCGGCCAGTCGCAGACGCAGATGGGGCTCGGTCGGAGGTTCCTTGAGCGCGCGCTTCAGCACCGCAATGCCCTTCGCGAACGCACCCTCCCGTTCAGCTGGCTTTTGCAGACCCAATGTCCCGTACAACTCCCCCAGGGCAATCAGGAATTCTGTCGGCACCCCCGGAACCTTCCCTGCGTCGTCGAGTACCTTGACGGCCTCAGCCGTGAGATTCGTCTGCAGGTATATCAGAAAAAGATTCTGGTAGCTGACCAATGCTCGCGGATCCCGTCGAATCGCGGTTCGGTTCGCGGCAATTGCCTGGTCCACGTTCCCGTTCTGGAAGTGCAGAAAGCCAAGCCGCGCAAACAGGTTTGCAGAAGGTCGCGGCTGGGCGATCGCCAGCCTGAGGAGCTCTAGCGCCTTTTCGGTTTGCTTCGCCTGGAACAACCGCCGCGAGACCTCCAGAACGAGGGCTTCGTTTGAAGGATCGCGCGTGGCTGCCCGATGAAACGCTTCGGTCGCGGCATCCGCCTCGCCGTTCATCTCATGCACGAGGGCGGTCGCATACTGCGCCTGCGCTTCGATCGCATCCTGCTCCGATGCCGTGGTCGTGCCGCGATGCGTAACGACATCGCGGTCGTGTCCGAAACCGGGCGCAGGGACGGATGAAGCGGGGCCGCTGCTGCAGCCAGTGGCCATCCAGCCACTGACCGCCAGGAGGAGGATCAGGGTGAAACGGGAGCTAAACAACATGCGGTATCATAAACCAACAGGGCGCAACCCGCATCTTGCGAATCGCGCCAAGGGTTTTCCCGAAGCTGTCGTCGGCAGATTACTTCTGCCAGGTGCGCTTCTTATGGCGATGCTGACGCAGCTTCTTGCGCCGTTTATGTTTGTTGATCTTCGCTTTACGACGTTTTTTAAGTGAACCCATATAATCTTTAAATCAGTAACGGGCTAATGGATTAAAGGAGAACCGGCGAAATGCCAATCTGAATCTTATCTTCGCGGGGCCGGATTTCGGCCGGATTTCGTCTGGCGCGTGTGTTTGGCTGCGAGCCGTCTCCCGGCCAACCTTTCGAAAAATTTGTATCGATCTTCATCCTGGAAACCGGAAGCTAGGCGTCGCATGGCATTGGGGATTTACCAGTTGTATCGCCTGCTGCGGCAAGACGCCTTCCGCGAGAGACGCTGGCAGTTTTTCCTGCGGAACATGCAGCCCATGGATGCCACCCGTATTCTCGACCTCGGCGGCTACCCATGCAATTGGGAGTCTGTGCCGATCCTATCCCCGATCACATTCCTGAACACCGAATATCCTCCCGGCTGGCAGGTGAATTCAGGGCGGTTCCGCTCAGAGATCGGCAATGGTTGCGCCATGCCCTTTGCCGATCAGAGTTTCGACATCGTTTACTCGAACAGCGTGATCGAACACGTCGGTTCATTTGAAGACCAGCGAAGGTTTTCAGCTGAAATTAATCGCGTCGGCAAGCGCGTGTTCCTGCAGACGCCGAATCGCTGGTTTTTCCTCGAACCCCACTTCCTCGCGCCGTTTGTTCACTGGTTGCCGTGGCCGATGGCTAAACGATTGATTCAACACGTTTCCTTGCGTGGATTAATGCGGAGCGGCGACAACAAGGACCTGAAAGCTCTCGCAGACGAACTGCGTTTTGTGCGGAAGGCGGAACTGCGGCGATTCTTCCCAAATGCAGCGATTCATCACGAGCGCTGGCTCGGCATGACAAAAAGTTTCATCGCGATGGGGCCGGCGTTGGCGCCGTCGGCATCGAACGAAGGACAATATCGCCCACGGGAAGCGTCACCGTTGGATGAGCATTCTCCGGCACGGTGACGGTGATTTCGCCCTGGGCCACGATTTCGCCAGTAAATGAGCCCTCCCTCTTCGCAGTGGCCGTGACTCGAATCACATACTCGCCGGGCGTGATGGAATCCACCGTGAAGCTTCCATCCGCATTGGCCGCAACTGCATAAGTGCGGCGCTCGCGTTGGGCCGTTTGGAACTCAGGCGAAGTCAAAAATGCCCGAGCCTCCTCCGCAGATCCGAACTGCGGAATCGGGGGCATCTTGGAGGACAGCGTCCCGCTGATGACGAGCGCTCCTGCATCGGGGGGCTGCGTTTCCCAGCGAATATTTCCCGAAACAACCCCGCCTGATTCACCCAGGCGCACTCGCGTTGTCTGGCCCGCTTCGATCGTCACTGGGGTTTGATGGCTGAACATGCGGGTCCCCTGACCGATTGGAATCATCCGGACAATGGACCCTTCACCCGGTGGAATGCGTTCCATCGTGAAACTGCCTTGTTCATCCGTTTTGACCTGATGCGTTTCATAATCAGGCATTACTCCGGAGGACATCATCGAAAACAGCATTTCATGGCCGGCGGCGGGCTTTCCTGTGATGGATAACGTTCCCTCGATCCTTCCAAAGGCCTGCAACTGGATCTTGCCGTTGCTGCGCACCTCTTCCAAGGACGCCCAGCCAAATCCCGTCGTACCCAACGCCGCCAGCCTTCCCGCTGTCGCCGTGAGCGTAAGCTTGAAACGGCCGTTCGCATCCGTGACGGCCACTTTCGCGCTTCCATGGGATTCTATCCTTCCATTGCGGATTTGAATGTTCATCCCCGGATCATTGCCAGCGGCCACCATCGCCACACTGGCGCCTGCCGAAGGCAACCCGTCCGGTGTCATCACGACTCCTTCAAGAACGCCCGTGGATTTCATTCGAATGGTCAGCTGAATCACGCCGCCCCCGCCCGCTGGAAACGACTCGACCGAATCCGCATACCCAGTCGCGGCGGCCAGTATGGCATTGTGACTATGCTCATCGAGGGTCATCGCGAATCGTCCTTCAGGTGAATTGAACTCCTTGCGCATCAGAATGCCGTAGACACGGTCCCCACTGCGCGTCCCCACCCGCACATTGAAGTTCGTCACGGCCTGGCCAGTCGCATCGTCCAGGACGACTCCTTCAATCGTCCGTGCGCGCCGCATCGTGATCACCTTTTCCTCACCGGGTGGCACGGGCACATTGCGCATGGCTTCGTAGCCCGTCGCAAAAATGTAGAACGTCATGGTGTCGCGCGGGGCGCTGTCCCACTCGAAAACTCCAGCCTGATCTGTGGTGGTCGTGAACTCGATGACCCCCGGCCCCTGGGAGCCCAGTTCACCGTCCAGTCCCACCCTTGCTTCCGGCAACGGCTCGCCCGCTTCATTCTGCACCCGCCCCCTCACCAGTGAACCGGCCTGCACCTGTACCACGATCTCAGAAAGTCCCTGACGCACCACGATGTTTGTTGTGACAGTTTCAAACCGTCGCGCCATCACCGTCAACGGCGTGGATCCTTCGTAAACCTTCTTGAAGTCAAAGGAGCCATCCGCCGCGGTTGTTACTTCCTGCCGCTCCCGATAATGTCTGAGCCCAAGCC
This sequence comes from Verrucomicrobiia bacterium, assembly GCA_035629175.1. Lineage (NCBI taxonomy): Bacteria > Pseudomonadati > Verrucomicrobiota > Verrucomicrobiia > Verrucomicrobiia bacterium. The sequence goes on from DASPIL010000058.1 coordinate 21,356, forward strand.
AGATGGTTGCGCCTGCGACTGGAACATTCTGTCCGTCAATCACGCGACCGCGCACTGGCACGCCGCGGGTCAACCTGGCCGTAAACTCCAGTTTTCTCAGTTGCCCCTCCGTGCTGGCCGGATTTCCCACCGTGAAGTTCGTGGAAAGAAATTCCGGATGTGAAACGGTAAAGCCGATTCTATGCAACAAATCTTCAGGAAGTCCCGAAATCGTCCAATAACCCCGCGCGTCGGTCATTACGACGCTGTTCGGAAAATCCGGACTTTCGCCCCGCGCCGCCCTCGGGTCATCGTCTCCCCCACTCCAAAACCGGTGAAACGCAAGCTGCGCCCCTGCGATGGGAACTTCGGCAGAATCCACGACAAACCCGCCTATGCGAACGCCTCCCCCGAGTTTCAACACATGACGTGCAGGAATCTCGTCCCCTGCCTCCAGGTTCCAACGAATCTTGCGTCCGCCATGCTCGTCATGACTCACGGAAAGATCGAGCGAGCTCAATTGCCGCGGTGGAAAACGCACCGCAGCGATGCCAAACTCGTCGGTCGGCATTTCAGATCGGGCCGGAGGCGAACGATCCGATGCGCGCGTTTCGATCCGCACCCTCGCGCTGGAAACTGGCATTCCAGCAGCCGATTGCACCACGAGTTCCAATTGCGCGGGTGGTTCAAGATCCCCGGGCTCAAGATCAGGCGACGCGTCCATCCGATGGCCGGGCGGCATGGAATCGAGAGTTATGGCGATGACAAACAGGGTCGCCATTCGCCTGGCGCTCACCCATTCCAGTCGCGTAACGGGTTTTGCAGGTTCGGGGTTGGCAAGGCTCACCCGATACAACCGTCGCCATCGTGCAGGTTGCGAATCCACTTCCGCCCAAACGACTTTCGAGTAGGGATAGGTCAGACGCGCCGGATTTTCGTAGGGCTCGCGTATCCAGTCCCGGATCTCATTCATGTAAGCGATTGCTGACCGGCGCGAAGTTCCATCCGAATAATGCCAGACCAGGTCTGCCGCCGCCGTTCCTGCTGAAGATTCATAGCGCGTTGCGCCTAACAGGTGAACGCTTCCAACGTTGGTTTCGGAAACTCCAGCGACGGTCAAAGGAACTGAAATCGCTGATCGGTAACCGCGTCGGCGTTGCTCCGATCCGATCCCTTGCAGTTGAAACATTCCCTCCAGCTTGAATGGAATACCCCCCAACACGTGGTCACCGCGTGGAATGTTTTTGTAGGCGTCGTCCCGCTGCCACGTGCCATTCTCGGCATCTGTGAAGATGGTGCTCAACGGCAATGGGATGATAAAGTCCGGGACGTTCTGATCGCTGGCCCATGCGGAACCCGCAGCGGCGTCTGCGATCGACGAACCCTCAGTTCCGGTTTCCATTTCGACGGCCTCGTCGCTTTTGATTGAAGGCCCGGGCCGCCGCGCATTTGTCCAAGTCAGAAGTCCGATCAAAACAGCGAGAAACGCGACTCCTCCCAGCACCGACGAGCGGATTTTCATGGAAACTCCTGTTGTTGGTGAATCCTCTTTCGACCCTCAAGGCCCACTGCCGTTCAATCAGTTAACGGGCGAGGCCGCAACTCCCGTGGCCGCGCGTGGGGGAGTTTTGCCCGCTGCTTTAGGCCGGCTTCCAAATCCTTCAGAACCGTGCGCCAGCTGGTCTGGGCTAAACGGATGACGCGCCGAAATCCCGCCGCGCCGGATGGTTGGTAACCTTCGATTCAGCCGCAGGTCATCCAAAAGGGAAGTCTGCGGCGCTCTGCACGGGAGCGGCTACACATCGATGCCGTACGCCTTGATCTTGTTGTAAAGCGTCTGGCGCCCGATGCCCAGGCGTTTGGCAGTTTCAAGCTTGTTGCCGCCCGTTTCCTTGAGCATCTGCACGATGGCATTACGCTCCACGCCCTCAAGCAGCGTGAAATTGGTGTCCATCGCCTGCTCGGATTCCGCGCGCGCGCTCGTGATCGAAAGATCGCTCGCATCGATGTCGTTGCTCTCGCACAACAACACCGCGCGTTGGATTTCATTCTGCAGCTGGCGGACGTTGCCGGGCCAGTCGAACGCTGTCAGGCGCTCAACCGCGGCAGGGGTGAACCCGCGGATCGGCCGCGCGGCCTGGGCCACGAAGCGTTTCAAGAATGCCTGGGCGAGCGGCATGATGTCCTCGCGCCGCTCACGCAGCGGAGGCAGCAACACCGAAATGGCACTGATCCGGTAGAACAAGTCCTCACGAAGCTTTCCATCCTTGATCGCCTCATCTGTTCTGCGATTCGTGGCGCCCACAATCCGGCAATTCGTCTTGTAACTGATCTTGCCGCCGACGGGCCGCACTTCCTGGTCCTGCAATACGCGCAGCAGCTTGCTCTGCGTATCGATTGGCATTTCCGAAATCTCATCGAGAAACAGCGTCCCGCCCTCGGCCTGGCGAAACAATCCTTCCCGGTCCGAATGGGCGCCCGTAAACGCGCCCTTCACGGAACCGAACAACTCACTCTCGATCAGTTCACGCGGCAGCGCAGCGCAATTGATCTTGATGATGCGCCCCTTGCTGCGGGGGCTCATCGCGTGAATCAGGTCCGCAATGACTTCCTTGCCCGTTCCGCTTTCACCCGTGATGAGGATGGAGACGTCGCTGGGCGCAACGCGTTCTACAGTGCGAACCACAGCCTGCATCTGGGGGCTTTGAAAGATAGGCGACGACCCGCCACTCATTGTGGACAGCGCGCGGCGCAACGAACTGTTTTCCTCGCCCTGCTGCTTGTGTTCAAGCGCTCGTTCAACCGTTACGAGCAGGCCCTGCGTGTCGAAAGGCTTGTTGAGAAAGTGATAGGCGCCGCGCTTGGTCGCCTCGACCGCCGCTTCAAAGGTGGCATTGCCCGTAAGGACGACGACTTCAGTTCCAGGCCATTGCTTTTTGATCTGCGGAAGAAGGTCCAGGCCGTCTGCATCGGGAAGTTTCAAGTCGAGCAGGACAACGTCCGGCTGGATCTCCGTGAACAGCTGCTTCAGCGCAGCACCGCTATCGGCCTCCGTGACATCATAGTTGTCCCGCAGAATGGCAGCCAGCAACTCGCGGATGTCCGCAGCGTCGTCAACGACGAGAATGTTTCCCTTCATATCATTTGGTCCGATGCCGCACGCAGGCCTGGGTGAACGCCCGAAAAAGAGCCCGGTGCTCCGCGTAACAGCTCGCCAGCCGCTCCGGGTGAAACTGAACGGCCAGCAGAAAGGGCAGCATGCCGGTCGCGTCAGGCTTCAGTTCCATGCTTTCAACAATCCCGTCCTCGCTCGTTCCCGTCGCCTGCAAAGGGCCGGCAACCCGTCCAACCGCCTGGTGATGCGTGCTGTTTACGCCCAGAATTTTCTTGCGCGTCATCTTGGAGATTAACGATTGCGGTGTCAACCGCACTTCATGAACCACCTCGTTGCGGCTGTCCATTCTTCGATGCTCGATCCCGTCCGGCACCTGCGATGGGATGTCTACAATCATCGTGCCCCCGAGTGCCACGTTTAATAACTGGTGCCCCCTGCAAATCGCGAACAGCGGCTTTTTCTGTCGAAACACCTCGTCGATCAGGATCAGTTCTCGGAAGTCCCGTTCGCCATTATCAGGCGTCGTTCCCACAGTCGCCCTGAGCTTTGGCGGAAGTTCATCGGCGTAAATCGAGGGTTCGATGTCGTCGCCGCCCGTCAGCAATACGCCATCGCATCGCCGGACGCACTCAGCAATCAATTCACGGGATTTCCCGACAGGCAGGGTCAGGGGAATTCCGCCCGCATCCGCGACCGCCCGCGGATACGCTTCCGAGAGGCTGATCGATCGATCCTCGAACTCAACCCCCGCGCTTTCAATGCTCGGCGAAACCAATATGAGTGGCGGATTCATTACGGGACTACGGGACTACGGGACTACGGGACTACGGGACTACGGGACCAAGGGACCAAGGGACCAAGGGACCAAGGGACCAAGGGACCAAGGGACTAAGGGACCAAGGGACTAAGGGACAACCGACAACTACTCATTCACATATTCTGAATTATGTTCGTCCCGAACTCGCTGCATTTGATTTCGGAGGCGCCTTCCATCAAGCGCGCAAAGTCATACGTCACACGCTTGCTGCCAATTGCCCCGTTCAAACCCTTCACGATCAGATCCGCCGCCTCGACCCAGCCCAGGTAGCGGAACATCATTTCGCCCGACAGGACAACCGATCCCGGGTTGACGACATCCTTGTTCGCATATTTCGGCGCGGTTCCGTGCGTCGCCTCGAAAATGGCATGGCCTGAGACATAATTAATATTGCCCCCAGGTGCGATTCCAATTCCGCCCACCTGTGCCGCCAATGCGTCGCTCAGGTAATCACCGTTAAGGTTCAAGGTCGCGATGACATCGAAATCCGTGGGACGCGTGAGCACCTGCTGGAGCGTGATGTCCGCAATGGCATCCTTGATGACAATCCCCGCGCCCGGCTTGCCGTCCGGAATTTTGCACCACGGTCCGCCGTCCAGTTCCGTCGCACCGAATTCATTCTTCGCCACGCCGTATCCCCAATCCCGAAACGCCCCTTCCGTGTATTTCATGATATTGCCCTTGTGCACGAGCGTGAGGCTCTTGCGCTTGTTGGCGATGGCATACTCAATGGCCGATCGGACCAAACGCTCCGTTCCCGTCTTGCTCACGGGCTTGATGCCGATGCCCACAACATCCGGCGTTTCGCCGAAGCGGATCTTCTTGAACTCCTTCGGAAACGCGTTCTTGAGAAACTCGAGGGTTTTCAACGCCTGTTCCTTGCCCGCTTCGAAATCAATGCCCGCGTAAATATCCTCCGTGTTCTCGCGGAAGATCACCATGTCGACCTTTTCCGGATGTTTCACAGGAGAAGGCACGCCCGTAAACCATTGCACGGGACGCAGGCAGACATAGAGGTCGAGCATCTGGCGCAGGGCGACGTTCAGGGAGCGGATGCCTCCGCCGACGGGAGTTGTGAGGGGTCCCTTGATGCCAACGAGGTATTCCTTGAATGCGTCAACCGTGTCATCTGGCAGCCAGTTGTTGAAGCGTTTGAAGCTTTCCTCGCCCGCGAAGACTTCGAACCACGAGATCTTTCGCTTGCCGCCGTAAGCCTTCTCGACTGCCGCGTCGAAGACCCGCACGCTGCTCGCCCAGATGTCTGGCCCTGTGCCGTCGCCGCGAATGAATGGAACAACGGGGTTCTCCGGAACGTTCAGCTTGCCGTTCGCGATCGTGATCTTTGCGCCTGCCGGCAGGGTGACATCTTTGTAGGCCATGTGCAATTCAGTTGGTTAACGGTAAAAATTGAATCCGCAGAGCAAACGTCCGATGCGCCCGGAAATCAAGGATAGAAACCGAGCCCGCGCGATGCGGTGCATGCTGGCACTGCCCCAGGCCACACTGCTGGAAAGCGCGGCGTTTACGCCGCTTGAGCGGGCGCGAATCCGTTGGGCTGGCGTTTCCTGCGATCCAGCGCAATCATTGAAGCGATCTGAAGATCGCGCTGCGGGGCAGTGTCGGGGAAACCGGCGGGATGGGGTCTTCGTGTGACTTTCCATTTGGCCTGATGAAAGATCTTCTCCTCGCATTCGGGCGAGGAATTTCCCTTGCCGATATGAAACAGCGAAGCAACTGTGTACCCGAACCTTCCCACATCCATGAACTTCGCGTTGAACACCCCGGAACAGATCGTTGGCTGGACCGCCATTCTGTTGTTGGTTGGGTTCGGAGTTGCCGTTGCGTTTCGCCGCATGGCCAGCGCGCCGCTCTCTCCTGATCCCTGGGATTCAGACGTCGCGCGCGATCTTGAAAGCGGGGATGCGACGCCCTTGTGCCATCGCTGCATCACCGAGCACGGTTTGAACGACAAGTTTTGCCCCAGGTGCGGCGCCCCGGTCGGACAGTACGTGAACTTCATGCCTTACGAATACCTGTTCTCCGTCGGGCACATGTTCCGTCTCGGCACCTCGGGCCAGGTCAAACGGTCGTTTATCACAACCGCTGGATTCCTCCTGGTCAGTTGCGCGGAATACATCATGTTTGCGCCCATCTACTGGATTGTCTTCCTCCTCAACCTGCGGCGGGAAAAGCAAAACACAACGCGTGCCGGACAACGAACGCCTGACACTTGAAGGGCCTTGCAGGAACAATGCGCTCGTGATGCGCGGAAAAAAACATCGGCTGCGAATCGTCTTCAAGTCGGTTTGGCTGTCGGCCGAGCTTGTGTTCGCAGCCATCCGTTATTTCATCACGTGCGGAATCGCACCCTCGCGTTGCCTTCCCGAACGACGCGCCGCATGGTTGCAGGCTTCCTCGCAGCGCGTCCTTCGCGTCATCAACACCCGCATTCATGCCTCAGGAAACATTCCCCAGCACGGATTGCTGGTGAGCAATCATCTCAGCTATCTCGACATCCTGGTCATCGCATCACTGACTCCCGCGGCGTTCGTGTCAAAGCACGAAGTCAAAGCCTGGCCTGTCTTTGGCTGGTTTGCGCGCATTGCCGGAACCGTTTTCGTCGATCGACAAAAACGTCATCAAACCGGGGTTGTGGCATCTGAAATGGAATCCGCACTGCAGCACTCCGTGGTGCTGGTGCTGTTTCCCGAGGGCAGGAATTCCAACGGCGACGCCGTGCTTCCGTTCAAATCGTCATTGTTGGAACCCGCTGTGCGGCTGCGCCCCAATCTCAGCGCGGCATTTATCTGTTACGAACTCGACGACGGAGATCCCGCGAACGAGGTGTGCTATTGGGGCGACATGGTCCTCGTGCCACACATGTTGAATCTTCTCAGCAAGCGAGGCGTTCGAGCGTTTGTCCGTTTCTCTGCCCATCCAAACTCTGCCTCCGACCGAAAACATCTTGCGCGGGAGCTGCATCGGAAAGTGATTGTGCTGAAATCAGAGCCGCTCGGTGCGGCCAACAGTTGAAGGTTAACATGTCCTGCTGGCTTAGGTGGTAAACTGCGGCTTTTGGAGAAGAGGTGGGGTGGCCAACGGGACTCGAACCCGCAACATCCAGAACCACAATCTGGGGCTCTACCATTGAGCTATGACCACCAACCGGGCGATACACTAGTTTTCGTGCCGGCCAACGTCAAGTTCGCGCAAGCACGTAACGCGGCGCCAAACCCGGATGGGAACGGGGCGCTGCTCGTCCCCGCACATCAGCGCGAAACAAACTCTTCCCGACGCGTCGTGTGCCATCGGATCGAAAAACGAAGTTGTCTCAAGCGAAGGTCACGAAGGACGTGAAGAAAAGTCGTTTAACAGGAGCACGCAGAGGTAGCCGAGGAGGCAGAGAACGACGCATCGGTATCCGTGTCCATCAGTGTTCATCCGTGGTCAAAGGCTTATCTCTAGCGCCTTCCTCTGCTCACTCTGCTTTCTCACGTTCAACGTGCTGTTTCTCCGCCGCGGGCCATTACCAGGTTCCGATCCGCGAAATCCAGGAACGTTTTCCAGTCCTCAGCTGTAATCGTGTGCCCGCCCGTATGGTAGAGAAATCCAACTGAGCCGTTCACGACAGGCTGATCCAGATCCGGAAGTTCCTTCACCCCCAAACCGGTTTTGCCCAACAATCGGTATACTGGTTCAGCAGCCACCGCTGCGAGAAATTGCCCGCGCGGATCCGCCCATTGATCCTGCGTTCCACCCGTAATGAACACGGGCCGCGGCGCGATGAGAGAGATCAGGAGATGCGAATCGACAGGCATCTCGTTCCATCGTCCAACATATTTCTGGAAGTTCCCGGCGAACTGCCATCCGAAGTTCGCGGCCATGTCATCCACCGTTTCGCCAAAATCGCGGCGAGCAAGGGACGCCCCCATCTCTCCCGAACAACTTGAAAACACCAGGGCGAACCGCGGGTCCTGTGCCCCCGCCCAGAGAACGGTCTTGCCCAGTCGCGAGTGGCCGATCAGCCCAATGCGTTGGGCGTCAATGCCGCGGTCTGCAGACAGATAATCCAATACGCGGCTGGCGCCCCACGCCCACACACTGATTGTTCCCCATTCGTCAGCGGCAGGTTCAGTTTGAGTTGTCGCCAGCGCCATTTTGCGAACACGGCTGAGGCTCCCCGCGCGTGAGTCGCCTTCGAAATCCGTGTAACGCAGCGTCGCATAGCCGAAACCGCGGCTCACTATTTCAGAAATTGGACCCGTCTCGTTGAACCGCGGGCGCGCCCCTGAATCATTCGTGACGCCAGAGGGAATTGGGCTCGCGCCGAAAAACGTCAGGTGCAGGAAAACAGGAACCGGCTGGGCGGCCTTGGCTGGCAAAACGATATGCAGCGTAACTGTATTGGTTCCAAAATGCCCGGCAACCTTCCTGTAAACAGCTGATCCGTTCAAAGCCGTCGCATTCGTTTCGGCAACTTCCCAGGTGATTCGTGGAACACTCTGCGGGACCCGTCCGTAAATCTCGGTTTGGTACAGCCCAAGTATTTCAGGGCGCCGGCGATTCACCCACGTCGCGGCGTCACTCACGCGCGTCCCATCCCGTAAAAGGAGGGGATCGGGCAATGTGTATTCGCCCACCCTGGCTTCATCGTAGTTCGACACATGGCCAGTCGGAGCGCGTCGAATCGGATTTCCCGCGGCGTCGGTTCGCGGAAGCGCATTCGTGACTGAAACGGTATTTGTGGAAACGGAACGCACCTCGGCTGCTGACAAAGCGACATGGAGAAAAGTGAGCGCGCCAACTCCAAGGAGGATCGCCGCCGGGAAGGTTTTCATGAAACGGACCTTAGCCGTGAGGTCCGCCAACGTCCAGCATCGGCACAGAGACCTCCCGGGCCGCCCGGACCGCAATTTCCAAACCCGGCGATACAGCAGACTCGGAGGTCTGCGCTGCAGAACTGAATTTCTTGGAAGCACCCGCCAATCGCATCTTGAGCTTTACCGCTCCCCTTTTTTTCCTAAAGTCCCAGCGTGGTTACTCTGGCTCAAAGCAAAGCCTTCCGCATGCTCGGTGGCGCTGAACGCATGGCGCTCGAACGGATCGCTGCCGAACAAAGCTACACGAAAGCGCAGACCATTTTTCGTGAAGGCGATGCTGGCAATGGCGTTTACGTCGTGAAGCAAGGCTGCGTCGAAATCTGCAGCACCGCGGTCGATTCGGAGCATCGGGTGTTTGCGGAGGTTCCGCCCGGCGAGATGTTTGGCGAGATGGCGGTGCTCGAAGTGAAGCCGCGATCAGCGACCGCGCGCGCCAGGGAAGATTGCGTCGTGTATTTCATCCCGCGCGATGAATTGCTGCTGCAGATCGAGCGCTCTCCCCTGCTCGCCCTGGAGTTGCTCCGCGCCATCAGCCGCCGCCTGCGCGACTTGAACCAGCGTTACATCCAGGATGTCCTCCAAGCCGAACGCCTTGCCGTCGTTGGCCGGTTCGCCAGGTCCATCATTCACGACATCAAGAACCCCCTCAACATCATCAGCCTGTCCGCGGAATTGAGCTGCCTCGATACCAGCACGCCGCAAACCCGCCAGCGTTCTTCGACGACCATCCGAAAACAGGTTGAACGCATCAATGATCTCGTCGGCGATATTCTTGATTTCACGCAGGGCGCCAGCAAGGACCTCATTCTCGGCATCGTGGATTACGACGCTTTTCTCCAGAAACTCGTCGACGATTTGCAGCCGGAACTGGAAATGCGCAACGCGCGCCTGGAAGTCGGACCCGTCCCAACTGTGCGTCCGCGGTTCGACCCGCGCCGGCTCCGCCGCGTCTTCAACAACCTTCTGCACAATGCAACCGACGCGATGCCCGGCGGCGGCGTCATCCGGGTCCGTGTCGCTAACCAGGAAAATGCGGTGCTGACTGAAATCGAAGACAGCGGACCGGGGATTGCGCCCGAGATTGCCGGCAAACTGTTTGAAGCCTTTGCCACGTTCGGCAAGGCGCATGGCACAGGGCTCGGTTTATCCATCTGCAAAAAAATCATTGAGGACCACGGCGGCCGCATCTGGACGCGTTCTGAACCTGGTCATGGCGCGATATTCTGTTTCACGCTTCCGCTATGACGCTGTGGAAGTGAGAATCCGCTGCTTGAACCATCCGCCCGCATGAATTGCATTCGCCTCTTATCCGACCAGGTCGCCAACCAGATCGCGGCCGGCGAAGTCGTGGAGCGTCCCGCCAGCGTGGTAAAGGAGTTGGTGGAAAATTCCCTCGATGCGCGCGCGCATCGGATCACGATTGAGATTCAGGCCGGCGGACGCAGCCTCATTCGCGTGACAGATGATGGCGTCGGAATGAGCCGCGACGATGCCCTGCTTTGCCTGGAACGCCATGCGACCAGCAAAATCCAGCGGGCGGACGATCTTGCGTCGATCTCCACGATGGGTTTTCGCGGCGAAGCCTTGCCGAGCATTGCGAGCGTCAGCCGCTTCATGCTCGTGACGCGTGAGCGAGAGAGCGGTTCGCCCGAGGGCACGCAGGTGGTCATCAATGGCGGAAAGATCGTCGAGGTCAAGGCGGCTGGGACCGCCCCGGGAACGACGATGGATGTGCGGCAGTTGTTCTTCAACCTTCCCGCGCGACGCAAGTTCCTGCGGACAGAAGAGACCGAAGCCGCGCACATTCAACATTACCTGACGCTCGCCGCGCTGGCGTATCCCGAGGTGGCGTTCACGTTTATCCGCGACGGCCGTGTCGTGTGGCAGCTCCCTGCTGCGCGAACAGGTGAAAACGTGGCCGACAAATTGGCCGGCCTTGAAGAACGGTTGCGCTCGCTGTGGGCTGGCGACCAGAAGCTCCTCCAGGTGGACTTTTCCGCCGATCTGCTCGACGCTGCCGATCATTACGAAGCCGAGGATCTGCTTCGCGATCAACCCTCCCGCACCCTGTTTCGCCTATGGGGCTTCATCGGTGCTCCGGGCGTGTCGCGTTCAACGAGGGAGGATCAACATCTGTTCGTCAACCGGCGCCCAGTGGAAAACCGGGGGCTCAACTTCGCGCTGCTCGAGGGCTATCACACGGCGCTGATGAAAGGCCGGTATCCCGTCGCTTGCCTGTTCGTCGAAATTGATCCCGCCGCCGTCGACGTAAACATTCATCCCGCCAAGCGGGAGGTGAAGTTCCACCGCGAAATGGATGTGCGACGCCTGGTGACCCGCGCTGTCCGGGAAACACTGCTGCGCTTTCATACACCCGCCACAGCTCCTGTTGCGGAGACTCCGATCGACCCGCCCGTTTCGATTCCACATCTTGCACCCGATTCATCGCTTGCCGCTGAGGCAAGCACACCGCAAACAGCGGCACTGCCGCATTTTCCCGCTGCGTTGATGCCGCAGCTCGAGGCCGCTCGTCCCGCGCCTCAACCTGCGCTGCGCCTCGGATTCTCTCCCGCAGAACCACGCCAACCCTCGGCGCCCACCTCGCCCGCCCATATTCATCCATCGACCCCCACGGCGCCTGCGCTCCCGCCACGATCTGCGGCAACCGGCCCTGTGCCATTGCTCAACGTTCCCTTGCGCCTGGTCGGAGTCGTGGGACGGCTCTACGTTGTCCTCGAGTCCGATCGCGGCCTGGTCCTGCTGGACCAGCATGCGGCGCATGAGCGGATTCTATTCGAGCAAATGCTGAGTCGCCTCGAACTGAAGCAGCAGGCCGATTCGCAGAAGCTTCTGTTGCCCGAAACCGTGGAACTCTCCGTCCGCGACGCGGGATTCATTCGCGATCATTTGGCCGTCCTCACACGACTCGGCGTCGGACTTAGCGAGTTTGGCGAACGCACCTTTCTCCTGGACGCATTGCCGCCGTTTGTTAAAGCGGGCAACCCGCGCCAATTCGTGCTCGAACTTGTGGACGAGCTGAAGGCCGCGGGAAGCCAAGTAAATTCTCTTCGCCTCGGCGAGCACGTCGTGGCGAAAACCGTTTGCCGCCACGCCGTCAAAGCGAATGATCCGCTCGCCGGACCCGAGTTGGAAAACCTGATCAACGACCTGCGCACATGCTCGATGCCTTACACATGCCCGCACGGCCGGCCCACGTTGATTGAGATGAATTTCCGCGAGCTGGAAAAGAAGTTTGGGCGCACGCAGTGACATCGTTCAACCTAGCTGCGAAACCTGAACCCGGCTTCGGCGTCTGTTGAGCCAACCTATGGATCGCATGTCCTGCCAAAACTTGGATTTCGCCGCTCGCCTGCGCGCGCACCTCTTCGCTGCGCTCTGCGTGTGCGTGCAACTGCTGGCTCCGCAGCTGCGGGCTGGGCCGCATCTCGCCGAGAATCAAGGCGGGCGGGTCGTTGTTGCCTTCGATTCAGATTGGCGATTCAGCCGCGGCGATTTCGCGAACGGGATGATCGCAAACTTCAACGATTCGAATTGGCGGCAGGTTGAGATCCCTCACGATTGGAGCATCGAAGGGCCGCTGGGCCCGGAATTCGCCAGCGGTTCAGGGTTCGCACCCGGCGGGATTGGATGGTATCGAAACCGTTTCACAATGGACCTGAGTGCCTCAAACAAACTTGTGGCAATTGCGTTCGACGGCGTCTATCAAAACGCGCAGGTCTGGATCAATGGCCACCTTGCGGGTGGACGCCCCTACGGTTACTCGAGCTTCGAGTGCGACCTCACCCCGCACCTCAAATTCGGCCGCGCGGGAAATGTCATCGCCGTCCGTGTGGATCACACCAAGTTCTCCGACTCGCGATGGTACACAGGGTCGGGAATTTATCGCCACGTCCGACTGAGGATGACCGATCGGGTCCGCATCGCGCCATGGGGAACGTTCGTCACGACTCCTGCGCTGAATTCGGATTCAGCCACGGTGCGCATTGAAACCGAACTTCGCAACGGCAACGCGGCGGATTCCAACCCCACGCTGCAAACGGAAGTCGTGAACCCGCATGGCGAAGTCATCGCTTCGAATGCGACAGCGACGCAGATAACCGCGGGCACCAATCGCTTCGTGGTTCAGGAACTCCAGGTGACAAAGCCAAATCTTTGGTCTCCTGATTCCCCGCAGCTTTACACCGTGCGACAGCGCCTCGTCGTGCAGGAACGCCTGTTGGATGACAACGATACGCCGTTCGGATTTCGCAACTTTCGCTTTGATGCGAACCGCGGCTTCTTCCTCAACGAAGTCCCGTTGAAGCTGAAGGGTGTTTGCCTGCACCACGACGCCGGAGCGCTCGGCGCCGCTGTGCCCGCACCAGTATGGGAGCGGCGCCTGCGCACGCTCAAGTCGATCGGCGTGAATGCCATTCGCACCAGTCACAATCCGCCCGCGCCCGAGTTGCTCGACCTGTGCGATCAAATGGGATTCCTCGTGCAGGACGAGGCGCTTGATGAGTTCACGCCACCGAAGAACAAGTGGGTCGAGGGGTGGAACGCCGGCGAACCGAGCCGCTTTGGCGCCGGGGAATTCTTCGAGCAATGGGCGGTTCGCGATGTTGAGGACATGGTTCGGCGCGATCGTAATCATCCGTCGATCATCATGTGGAGCATTGGGAACGAGATTGATTATGCCAACGATCCCTTTTCGCATCCCGTGCTCGGCTCGGAATTCCGCCCCGACCATCCTCGCGCCGAAAATATCGTCAAGCTCGCCCGCCCGCTCGTTGCGGCGGTCAAGCGCTTCGACACCACACGCCCTGTCACCGCGGCGCTGGCGAATGTGTTGATGTCCGATGCCGTGGGATTTGGCGAAGTGCTCGACATCGTTGGATACAATTATCAGGAACAGCGCTATCCGGAGGATCATGGGAAGTTTCCCGGCCGCGTCATCTACGGCAGCGAAAACAGCCACACCTGGAATGCGTGGGTCGCCGTCCGCGAGAATGAATTCATCGCGGCGCAGTTCCTCTGGACGGGCGTGGATTACCTGGGCGAAGCGGGGCGCTGGCCCGTCCACGCCAACGGATCGGGCCTGCTCGATTTATGTGGTTTCAAAAAACCGCTCGCGTGGTTCCGGCAAAGTCTCTGGAGCGAAAAGCCGATGGTGTATCTCTGCGCCACGCCGGGCGGCGATACAAACCGGCAGGGCCGCGGCCGTTTGCGCGCGGATGAAAGTTGGAACTGGAGCAGCAACAGCACCGTCACAGTGCGTTGTTACACAACGTGCGCCGACGTTGAACTCACCCTCAATGGAAAAGTCATCGGACGAAAATCAAAGGCTGAAGCGGTGGACGGCGCCTTGATCTGGCGCGTGCCCTTTGAACCGGGAACGTTGAAGGCCGCCGGTTTCAATGGAGCGACTGCCGCGGCCGAATTCTCGTTGCGCACTGCGGGTCCTGCTGCCCGTGTAGAACTGCTCGACGACTCAGGCGCCGCTCCGATTTCGTCATCGAGCAGGATTCGGCAGGTTCACTTTCGCATTGTTGACGACCAGGGGGTCCAGGTCCCGGATGCCGCTCATGAGGTGAACTTCGCGATCAGCGGAGACGCAAGGCTTCTCGGGATTGAGAACGGCAACCTTGCGAGCACGGAGAACTACCACGATCTAAAACACAGGGCGTACCGCGGGCACGGCTTGCTGATTCTGAAGAGCCCCGCCAACGCGGATGGCATCCAAATCTCTGCCACTGCGGAGGGCCTTTCAGGAACCACACTGTCCATGCCATAAAACGGAGCGCGGACTTGCAGCTGGCTTACAATCGAGGAACCCGGCGCGGTCTCGTGAGGGTTATGTCTGATAAAGCAAACGAGAACGACCTCTGCACGACGTAAACCGCCCGCCCAATTGAAAGCGCCAAGCCGGCTGCAATTACCGCAAGCCGCCGCTCCAGAACACTTGCCCGGCTGGGTTGCGCGCCGTGAATCACTTCGCCGGCAGGCCGCGAACTTCGGAACGAATCACCGTAAACGGCTCGCCCTTCTTCACGTTCACCGTCACGTTTTTAAGCTCAAGGCCTTTTGCGTTCGCAATCGTCAGGCCCGTTTGAGCGTGGATCGTCACGTTTTCCAGAACGAAATTCTCGATTGGCGCTTCCGGCAAACCCACGATCAGGCCGGCGGACTTCGTTGAATAGGCCGTGAGATTGCTGATGCGGATGTTCTTGTACATCGGCGTGGTTTCGGTCACGGGTTGGGCTGGGTCGTTCTCCAGCATCTTGAGCTGCGAACTGTTCTGGTAATAACCGGCGAACGACAACGCGGGATAAACGTTGGTCATCACAATGCCGGTATAAGTGACATTCTCGACCCGCCCGCCACGATCCCGCCGGGATTTGATTCGGATGCCGTTCTCGGTGCCATCAAACCGGCAGTTCTTCACGGTGATCCCTCGAACACCGCCAACCACTTCGCTGCCGATCGATAAACCGTGACCGCGCCGGAATTCGCAATCCTCAATCAAAATATTCTCCACTGCGAACTCGCGGCCAGGAACCTTCTTTCCGGATTTGATGGCAATGTTGTCGTCGCCGACGTCAATGAAGCAGCGGCGAATGATGATGTTGCGGCTGATGCTGGGATCAATTCCGTCCGTGTTTGCAGCCTCTTCAGGCGCAATCACCCTCACGTCTTCAATCACGACGCCATCACAGTCGGTCGGGACAAAATGAAACTTGGGCGCGTCCCGCAGCGTAATGCCAGACATGCGGATGTTTTTCCCGCGATTCAGCACGATCAGATTTGGACGCGGCAATGTGTAGCCCGAAACTTTTTTGCGAGCCTCCTCCGCCGGAATCCACCACTTCTCACCTGAACCATCGATGGTCCCCTTCCCCGTGATCGTGACGTCCTCCAGATCTTTTCCGCCGATGAAGGGTTGAAACGGGCCTTTGCTGGTGCCGTCGAGAATCTTCTCCCAGGTGACGCCGGCAGGAAGGTAATGCGCGGGTTCATCCGTGGCCTTCAGCACCGCCCCTTCCTCCAGCAGCAGCGTCGTGCGCGTGCGGATGGTCAGCGGCTGGCTCAGGTAGACGCCCGCCGTCAACCGCACGGTGCCGCCCTCTTTGCCAGCGGTGTCGAGCGCCTTCTGAATCGATTCCGTGTCAAGCGCGCGTCCGTCACCCTTTGCGCCGAATTGCCGGACATCAAAAATCTTCGACGCACCGTTAGCTGATGCCGTTCCCACGGTCAGTCCCAGTGCCAGCCAAAGTCCAAAGGCTCTGTTCATAGTTCAAATTGAAAGTTGTTGGATGTTTCGACGTTGTCCACCTACGGCCCGAGCAATACCCGATAAAACCGTTGCGCTTCATTCACGCTGTCCTGCCAGGACCACGGCAGTGACGGCGCGCTGTTGGTAAAGACGCCAAACCAGTCCG
The DNA here is from genome assembly GCA_035629175.1 of Verrucomicrobiia bacterium. Lineage (NCBI taxonomy): Bacteria > Pseudomonadati > Verrucomicrobiota > Verrucomicrobiia > Verrucomicrobiia bacterium. The sequence goes on from DASPIL010000058.1 coordinate 37,586, forward strand.
TCAGGTTCGTCGATCCTTCAATGATGTAATCCGGCCCTGCGTCGCCTGTGACAGTCCACTGCACGTCAAAGTTGTCTCCATGCGCAACGTGCAGCTGCGGTTGCGCCGGGGGCAGCACGATCCCAGTGAACGACTGCGTTGCGCCAAGACTCGGGCTGCCGTTGTCGAAAACCCGCACGGTGAAAACGTTCGTTGTTCCCGCGTCTGCTACAGCGGGCCGCCACGTCACAATACCCGAGTTCGTGTCAATCGCCGCCCCGGCAGGCGCCGCTTCCAACGCGAAAGCCAGGTTCTGCCACGGAAGATCCGGATCCGTTGCGACGTTTGTGACCGACAGGGTCGAACCCCCAATCCAGATCTGTTCCGTAACGGGTTGCAACGTGGGCGCTTGATTGGGAATGTTCGTTACAAGGACTGTCACCGCCACGGGACCGAACCCCGCCGCATCAACGTGGTTGGTCGCGTGAAACTGGAACTGCGACAACCCGGAAAAATTTGGCGAAGTCAGAAGCTCCACGGTTTCGCCGTCGCCGAGCAACACTGCGGTTCCATTCGTCGTCGAAATGCTATGGAACAGGATGTTCGTCAATCCGCCTGCCAGCGCGCGCAAGTTCACCTGGATCGGCCGGCCCGCCCCGCCCGTTGCATTCGGTCCTGCGAGCCAGTTGAGATACCATTCCAGGTCAGTGTAGCCGTCTCCGTTGAAATGATTGTTGTTCGCCACCACGGGATTCCATCCGAGCGCCGATTCAAAATAATTCGGAATGCCGTCGTTGTCGGAGTCCAGCGGAAGCGTGCCTGAGTTCAACACGGGCCAGCCGCGAACGAAGGCGTAATTGACGCCGTTGATGTTCGTGATGACATAGTCGCTGGATTGCGCAGGTGAGCCGACGGCATCCACGAGGCGTCCGTCATGTCCATTCACCGTGCCAATCAGGCGGGTGTCCACGGCATCGCGCTTCCGCGAATTCCCCGCGAATGCAAGGACGCGTTGATAGGCTTCCGCTGCCGTCTCAGCCGTGACGGGCGGCAATGGGTACGGCGTTTCGCGCTGCGTGTATTGGCTTGTGAACATGTTCCATCCCGTGTCCACGCCGTTCACAACGGAGTTCTTGTTGTTATCAATGAAATTACCCGACTGGTAGATGAAGGTGTTGAACGAACCGCCTCGGAACGCCTCGGACGACGGGCCCGTGCTTGGGCCTGCCACGAGGTAATTTCCGACGTAGTTCAGGTAATTCGTAAAACCGTTGGGATTGTCTCCGAAATCCTCGCCCGAGTAGCCCGCGCGGCCGCCCCAGTTGTAGATGACGTTGTTCACGAAATCCAGCTTGATGCGGTCGCCAAGCCGCGGATTCCGGCTGTCATGATGCTGGTAAAGATTGTGATGGAACGTGAGTTCGCCCGCGCCGTACCGCAGCAGCGAACCGTAGCCGTGCGCGCCCTTCTCGTGCTGCGACAGGCGCAAGCTTTCGCTGATCATGCACCATTGCACCGTGACGTTTGTTGAATGCGTGACGGACAGGCATTCATCCACGCTCCATGAAGTGGAGATGTGATCCAGAATCACGTTCGTGGAACCCGTGACCCAAAGCGCATCGCTCTCGAAATTGCTGTCGAGGTCGCCTGGCCGGACGCGAATATGACGCACAATGATGTTATGCGAACTCACGCGCAGGGAACGTCGTCGAAGCGTGATGCCGTCGCCCGGCGCAGTCTGGCCCGCGATTGTAATGTAGGGGCGATTGATCGTGAGGTCGGATGCAAGGTCAATGTTGCCCGAGACGCGGAAGATGATCGTGCGCGGGCCGGTCGCTCCCGTTATTCCCGTGCGCAAGGAACCTGCGCCGGAGTTGTTGGTTGTCGTCACGAAATAGAGATCCCCACCGCGTCCGCCACGCGCCTCGCTACCCGCACCTTCAGCGCCTGGAAACGCCGGAATCGCGCTGGCGCGCGGCATGGATAGAGTTAGAACTGCGACGAGAAGAATGGATGGAATTAAAGGCACGATCATGCGACGGGGCAAAAGTGTGAAATCAGTGTGAACCTGTCCGCTACGCGCGGGCACGGCGCCCCCGCTTCGCAACGGCCACGCCTTCGCTCGGCTGTTTCGATGCGCTCGCGGTTGCGGGCGGGAATCCGAAATACTGCTTCGCGTTTCCAAAGCAGATGTTCTGGATCATCGTCCCCACCAACGCCTCGTCATCCGGAATCTCCCCATTTTCCATGTCGCGACCGATGAGGTCACACAGCGTGCGACGGAAATATTCGTGCCGCGGATAGGACATGAACGAGCGGGAATCCGTGATCATGCCGACAAAGCGTGATAACAGCCCAAGGTTCGACAACGCATTGATCTGCCATTGCATGGCTTCCTTTTGGTCGAGGAACCACCAACCCGAGCCAAACTGCAACTTGCCTGGGATCGTGCCGTCCTGGAAGTTCCCAAGCATTGTTGCAAACGCGTAATTGTCGGCGGGGTTGAGGTTGTAAATGATTGTCTTGGGAAGCGATTTTTCCTGGTCGAGCCGATCCAGATATGCCGCCAGTGCCTGGGCCTGGGGGTAATCGCCAATCGAATCGAAACCCGTGTCGGGTCCAAGTTGCTGGAGCAGGCGCGTGTTGTTGTTGCGCATCGCTCCAAGGTGCAACTGTTTCGTCCAGCCTTTCTCCGCATCGAGCTTCCCGAAAAACAGCATCATGAACGCGGCGAACTTCCCGTATTCCTCAGGCGTTGCGGCGGTTCCGCGGCGCGCCTTGCTGAAGATGCCCGCCGCAACCTTGGGCGAACAAAAATCCGAAAAACAATGATTCATCCCGTGATCAGACAATCGGCTGCCGTGGGCGTGAAAAAAGTCATGACGCTGGCGCAACGCATCCAGGAAGTCATTGAAGTTTCCAATGTCAATATTCGCTGCTCCCTCCAGCGCCGCGACCCACTTGTTGAATCCTTCGGGCTTGTCCACCGTCAGCGCCTTGTCGGGCCGGAAGGCCGGGATCATGCGAGTCGGATGCCCACTCTGCGCGAACTGCCGATGATACCGCAGGTCGTCCGTCGGATCATCCGTCGTTCCCACGGCGTGCACCTTGAACTTGCGAAGAATGCCGTGCGCCGAAAGTTCGGGCGTTGCCAGGCGTTCGTTCGCCTTCTTCCACACGCGGCTGGCACTCGCCTCATCGAGAAGTTCGTCGATCTCGAAATACCGTTTCAATTCGAGGTGGGTCCAATGATACAGCGGATTCCGGAGTGTGTGCGGAACCGTTGCTGCCCAGGCTTGGAATTTTGCGAACGGATCGGCATCCCCTGTGCAGAATTTTTCAGCAACGCCGTTGGATCGCATCGCGCGCCATTTGTAATGATCCCCTTCCAGCCAGATCTCGAACAGGTTGTTGAATTGACGGTTCTCCGCGATGTCCTTCGGCGAAAGGTGGCAATGATAATCAAAGATCGGCTGCCCTTCGGCGAATTGCTGATAGAGGCGGCGGGAAGTCCGGTTACCGAGGAGAAAATCTTCGTGTATGAATTTCATGATCAAGGATGAGCATCGATGCCACTCCAACCGGCGCGCGCACAAGGGCTCGGGAAGTGGATTTGCATCGATTGCTTGCGAGGAGAGTAAACCACCTTTGCAGGCGCGTACTCACTCCTTTTTGCACAAAATCTTGATTTTTCTGCACCTTTTCGGCGCCTCCCGGCAACGGCGAATGGCCAAGCCGCAACAGGAGAATGCGGGCAAGAGGGATAATGCAAAACCCGCGCAGCTCTGCATCGAGCCGCACGGGTTTGGACGATTCAACAATTCGTGATGTTTTACTTCGATGCCGATTCGGATGCCGCCGACGCTTGCGGCTGGCCTAAGTCGCTTAGAAACTTCTCAATTGCGTCCGACAATGCCGCTCCCGCGACCCTCGATTTGGTCGCCGCAGTATCACACTTCAACTTGGCAAGCTTCTCCTCGCAAAACCCAACATACTCCCGGCTGAGCACCTCCCGCCCGGATTGAAGCACCCGCAACTGCAACACCGCGTTGCCCTGGACAGGCGTCGATGTGCTTCCATAGGCAAAGGCGCCGATTCCACCCGTGAGCAGGCTTGTCGCTATCGCTTTCGTCATGATGGCATCATACCCCGGCACGACCCAATCCAACCGAGCCAGCGTGCCCTCAACATTCAGGATCGTCGCCGAATCGGCATTCAGCGACGCTATGTTGGAATCGAGCAAAGCCTTCTTCAGCGCAACGGCGACCTCGTCCGAGGGCTTGTTTTTAAGAACAGAATCCAGGGATTGATCGGTTCGCGCGTCAGCGATCCGGACTTTGACGTCAACGAACCGAGTGGTAGAAGCTGCGGAATAAACGGTCGGCTTGGTTTGCAGGGGAACGCGACTGGCGCAGCCTGTGAGCACCGCGACAGCAACCGATAATAGGAGGAGTGGAACTTTCATAGGAACAGCAGGGAACGATTCGATGTGTAGGAATGATGACACTTGAAAGGTGACCAGCGCAGGTCCACGAAGCAGAGCCTTTCAAACAAAAGCGCCTCCTCCGAAACCTTGTTTTCTTCACCGCTGCAACAATTCAAGCGGACGCATTGTGCCGCAAAGCCGCGGAACCGTCAGCAAAATTGCGCATTCAGGGGATGCCCGTCTGTTTCACCGCGGTGGCGAGGGCCTTAGCCTTCGGGAAGCCTGTAGCTCAAAACCCAGTAATACTTTAAAAACCGAATCTTCACGCCGGCGGCAATATCGGCGACGGCGCCCCGCAATTCGGATTCGGAAGGAAAATTCTTTAGAACCTCATGTTCGCTGCCGTCATCCAGGCGCCGCGTCTGAAAGCTGTCGCCAAATTCGTCCGTACGGGAAATCGGCGTGCTGCTCCCCGCGACGTACACGTTGTCCATGAAAACCACCGTCGCGCCGGGTGGTAGAACAGCGTGAAATCCGGTGAGGAAGCCACGCAGCCTGGATTTCGGAATGTGAGACCACCAAAATGCCGAGAACCCGGCCGTTATCCTGCGCGATGGCATCCGCGGGGCGTAAGCGTCTTGGTTCTGAAACGCAACCTCGCAGCCGTATTGCTTCGTCCGCGCGATCGCCAAAACCTCTTCGTTGATATCCGTCGCCAGGACGCATGCCGCCGTTCGTGAAACAATCTCCGTCCAATATCCCGTCCCGGAGGCGACCTCGAATACGTGGGCACCGTCGAACGCGCCTTCGACCTCGTTGCGTAACACCTGCAAATCGGCCTGCCGTTCCGGCTTGTGGAAAATCCGTTCGTATTCGCTAGCCCGCCTTGCGTAGTAGTCAACGATCGATGTGGAAATGTTCATTTCGTTCGCAACGATCTGGCACAACCAACGTGTGTCAATCTGATCGGGGAATCGGCTGATGGCGAGATCCGATTTCATACAGCGCCAGCATCAACGGCCTTGGATGCCGCGCAGAATTCCGGACGTTCATCCACAACGCCGACGCCGATGCCGGGTTCGGAAAGCATTGCGTCCTCCTCTTCGATGAAGAAGACGACTACTACAGCTACATCTCGTATTTTCATCGGGACGGGACCAACCCGATGAGCCGCGGCTGCCTGCTCGCGGGAGGCTATTTCCACATCGCCATCCAGCATCATCCTGACGATCTGCGGTCGGTGCTCGCCCATGAACTGACCCATGATTGCGTGGCATTCCTTCCGTTGCCGCTCTGGATCAACGAGGGACTGGCGCAACGTGTGGATCGCTCGGTCGGTTTGACGGCGGAACCGCTTATTGATTTCGATCTCAAGGAACGGCACCTCGCGTTCTGGAACGAAACGAACATTCAGCAGTTTTGGGCGGGCGTATCCTTCAGCTCGGTCGGAGACGCACAGCAGCTGAGCTACAGTCTTGCCGAAATCCTGCTGACGCTGGCCGAGGAACAATCGGGGGACCACGCTTCGTTCCTGCGGAACGCGCACTACGATGACGCCGGGCAGACGGCTGCGTTTGATCATCTCGGTGTCGACCTTGCTGACCTGGCGAGCACCTTTCTCGGACCAGGCGAATGGCGGCCAAACCGTAAAGCGATTGCAGACGCGTGGGAGCAATGGCAGACACGCGTGCCGAATGAGGCGGAATAGCAACCTTCGAAGGCTTACGAACTCGCCGCCGGGCTGGCCGGCTTCGATGAAAACAGGTTCATCGCGATCTTCAGAAGGATCGTATACACGCCAAACCCAGCGGCCCAGATGCCGGCGCTGACTTTCCATTCCAGCACGCTGGGTTTGTATTCCACGAGTTCGTGCAGTGTCGATGGCACGAATCCAGGAATGATCAGCCCCATGCCCTTTTCAATCCAGATTCCCGCAAACGCCAGCACGCACGCGGTGATCAACCCGGCTGGCCGCTGCACGAGCTTTGGGTTGAGGAGGATTGCCGCCGCCGCGATGACCATCACAATCGAGCTCCAGATCCACGGCACCAGGGCGTTATGGCCGTGCAGCCCGAAGTAAAGGTAACGCGCCGACGAGGTGTGGGACCCGCCCGTGTAAAACTCGGTGAACACCTCGGACACCACCATCAGCAGGTTGATCAGGATCGTGACGCGCATGATGTTGACCAGCGTGCGAACCGCGCCCGCGCCGAAGCCATTGCCAATGACCCGGCGGATCACGTGGATGGTCACGATGATAAACGCAGGACCGGAGACGAATGCGGACGCGAGGAACCGGGGCGCAAGCAGCGCCGTGTTCCACAGCGGCCAGCCGCCCAACCCGCAGTACAGGAACGCGGTCACTGTGTGAATGGAGATCGCCCAAACGATCGAGACGAAGACGAACGGCACATAGAATTTCGGGTTGGGCTTCCTGCCAAGAAATCGCGTGTAAAGCAGGTAGCCGCAGATGTGAAGGTTTAAAACGAGGTACCCGTTCAACACAATCACATCCCACGTCAGCATTGAGACGGGAAAGTTGAATTTGCCAAGGCCCGGAAGCAGATGCCAGAAGCGGTCAGGCCGGCCGAGGTCCGCGACGACAAACATCAGGCACATTACGATGGCTGCAATCGCAAGCAATTCGCCAACGATCACGATCTTGTGCATATCCTTGTCGTGATACAGATACGCGGGAATCACCATCATGACACCGCCCGCTGCGAGCCCGACGAGGAATGTGAAGTTCGCGATGTAAAGGCCCCACGACACATGATCACTCATGCTGGTCAGTCCCATTCCATCGCGCACCTGCGTTGCCCACGCGTTCGCTCCCACCAGCGCAATGGCCGTCAGGAGTGTCATCCAAACATAAAATTGCCAGTTTCCGTCGAAGGCTTCCCAGAACAGCCGCGCAATAAATCGCGCGAACAGGCGGATGTGGCCCTGCTGTGCGGCGGGTGGACGGCTGAGTGGCGCGGTCGAAGTGGCAGATGCGGTATTCACGTAATCAATTGGAGCGTGGCGCGAAGGTGTCTGGCTTCTCGGGGCGGATTAAACATCGAAGAAATAAAAGAACTGCGGACGCAACCCGAGTTCCTCCTTCAGCACAAACACACGTTTGTGCGCGAGCACCTGCCGAATTTCCGAGTCGGGATCGAGGAGATTGCCGAACACCCGCGCCCCCGTGGGACACGCTTCGAGACAGGCAGGCAGGCGTCCGTTGCGGGTTCTGTGCAGGCAGAAATGACATTTTTCCATCACGCCCTGCGGGCGAATGCGATTGCTCAGGTATCCTTGGTCCGGATTGATTTCCTTTGCCGGAATTTCTGGCTTCGTCCAGTTGAAACGGCGCGCATGATACGGGCAGGCCGCTTCGCAATAACGGCATCCGATGCACCAGTTGTAATCCACCACCACAATGCCGTCGGGTTCCTTCCACGTCGCCTCGACCGGGCAGACATCCACGCAGGGCGGCCGCTCGCAGTGCTGGCATTGGACCGGCATGTAAAACTTGTCCTTCTGCGGCACGGGATGATCGTAGTGCGCATTGCCCTTTTCCATGTCAAGCGAACCCTTCTGCATCTCGAAGACCCGGATATAGGATTGGTTCGAGGGGCGATCGTGGTTGTTTTCGATGTGGCACGCTTCGGCACACTTGCGGCAGCCGATACAGATGCTGAGGTTCAAGGCGTATCCGAACTTCACGCCAGGTTGCGGCTTGTAGTCCCGAATCGTGACGTCCGCGCCATACTGTTCCTGGGTATCCTTCTCGAGCCGCGCAAGGATCATCGCCAGGTCAACGGGCGTGAGCTCACGATAATGGCGCTGCAAAAATTCATCGGGGGAAATGTCCTTTGTCCATTCCGTCAACGGCGCCAGGGCTTTCGCGAACGCGGCGACACCGAGCGTTGCACCAATTCCCTTCAATGCATCGCGGCGCGTCCAGTCTCGTGATTCAACCGCAGGCTCGATCGTGTTCATTCGAGTTTAAGCTTCAATGCGGAACCGCGATGCGATCCTTCGGCGGGAGCACGGGTCTCACTGTTGGATAGGCGGGCGCGTGCGGATCGTGGCAATGGGTGCAACTGTTGCGCGTGCGCGGGCCGCGCGTGAGATCCCAATAGCCATTCATGCCTCCATGCAAACCGCGCTCAAAATCGCGTTTCTGCAGGCCATGACATTGACCGCACAGTTGCATCACATCGGCATATTCCAGCGAAGTCCCATTCGCCAATCGCAACGCATCATAGTTCCCCTCGTGGTGGCAATTGAGGCAGCTCTGGTTGCCATGCTGGAAAACAAGCCCTTGATGAAATCGATCCAACTGAGCAGCCGAGTGCGTGGCACGGTCGGGCGTTGTGGTTGAATGACATGAACTGCAGGAGACAGAGGCGATCACCCCGGAATGATTTGTAAGGGCGGTGAGAACTCTTGGAGCCGGACCGACACGCCGGATGTGAACGGGATGGAGAGCGGCAGGACTGCGGGCCGTCACTGCACTCTTCGATGTCGTCACGTTTTCAGGAGCGGCGAACAACCAGGCCGTTACAGCGGCGCACGTTGCGGCCAGGATCAGGAGCATCTTGAAATTGCCGGCCTTCATTCGTGAGCACGAGGCTAGGGATGCGGAAGGATCAAAACATTGACGCACGTCAAAGCGGTTGAAGAACGATTCAGGATACTCAACTCCAGCATGCCGATCAGCGGACTCGTTATCACCATTGAACGCGGATACCGCGGCGACGCTGCTGTTGAAGCTCTCAAGCAGTTGCGTGAGCTGACGCTCGGCGAACGTTCGGGAAACCAAGTGCCCGCGGCACTCGAATCCGCCGACGTATCGCACAGCCGCGGCCTTCACGATCAACTTTCAGCGATCCCGGGCGTCACGCTCGTGGACGTCGTTTACGTCAACCTTGAATCCCTATGAACCTGCCACGCCGCGAATTCATCAAAACCTCGGCCCTCGCCGCCGCCAGCGCGCTGATCGCGAATCGGGTGGGTGCTGCGCTGCCATCATCTCCCACGGCCTCGGAATCCGATGGCATTCACTGGGACAAGGCGCCCTGCCGTTTTTGCGGAACGGGATGCCATGTTCGGGTCGGCGTAAAGGACGGCAAAGTGGTTGCAATTCAGGGCGAGCAACTGGCCGAAGTGAACAAGGGCCTCCTCTGCGTGAAGGGATACCATGTCGGTCTGGCGCTGTATGGAAAGGATCGCCTGACGACTCCCCTGCTCCGCCGCAATGGGAAGCTCGAGCCGATCTCATGGGATGAAGCGATTGAAATTGTTTCCCGCCGCATTCTTCACGCGCCCGAACGATTCGCGATCTATGGCTCGGGTCAATGGACCATTCCCGAAGGCTACGCCGCCAACAAGTTGATCAAAGCCGGATTATCCACCAACAACATCGATCCCAACGCGCGCCTCTGCATGTCGAGCGCCGTGACAGGTTACTTGAGCGTATACGGCGTCGATGAACCGGCCGGCTGTTACGACGACTTCGATCGCTGCGACGTGTTGATCCTGTGGGGAAACAACATGGCGGAGATGCATCCCGTTCTTTTTTCGCGGGTGATCGATCGCCGTTCGCGCGGTGAAAAGGTAACGATCATTGACCTTGCAACACGTCGAACGCGCAGCACGGACTTCGCCGATGAACATTTGCTGTTCAAGCCGCAGACGGATCTCGCCATTGCGAATGGCATCGCGCACCTGCTCCTGAAGAATGGCACGTGGGACAAGGCATTCGCGGAAAAGCATTGCAACTTCCGCAAGGACACTGCCGAAGCGTCGCTGCTCGGCGAAGCGATGACATTCGAGGAATACAAGGCATCGCTTGAAAAATACACGCCTGAGGAAGTCGAGCGGATTTCGGGAGTTCCCGCCGGGAAGATCCGCATGCTGGGCGATTTGTTTGGACGCCGCGACATTCGCATCACCAGCACGTGGTGCATGGGATTCAACCAGCACAGCCGCGGCACGAACATCAATCGCCTTTGTCACGGCATTCACCTGTTGAGCGGACATTTTGGCCGGCCGGGCGACGCCCCGACGTCCTTGACCGGCCAGCCGAGTGCCTGTGGCACTGCGCGCGAAGTCGGCACTCTGTGCAACTCGCTGCCCGGGGGACGCCTTGTAACCAACGCCGAGCATCGCGCGGATTCGGAGAAACTCTGGAATGTTCCTGCCGGCCGCCTGAGCGCGAAGGCAGGGCATCACACAGTGTTGCTGTGGGAAAAATTTTGCACGCCGACGGACGAGGGCGGCGACATTCAAACGATCTGGGTTCAGGCCACGAACCCTGGGCAGTCGCTGCCAAACCTGAACAAGCTCTTTCGCGGCAAGAAGAACCTGGCTGACAAGTTCCTCATCGTTTCCGACGTGTATCCCACGGCGACGACCGAACTTGCCGATCTCGTGTTGCCATCTGCGTTGTGGGTCGAGAAGAACGGGATGTTCGGAAATTCGGAACGGCGGACGCATCAATGGTTCAAGATGGTACAACCGCCCGGCGATGCGCGCGATGATTCCTGGCAGATCATTGCGGTGGCACGCAAGCTTCTCGACCTGGGCCATGCGGGGATGCGGGATCGCGACGGCAATTTCCTGTTTGCAGCCCGCGACGCGCAAGGCCGCGAAGTTCCCATCTGGGAGTGGAAACATTTTTACGACGTGAACGTGGATCGGCTCCTGTTTGAGGAATACCGCACGTTCAGCCGCTACAAGCACAAGGATCTGGCGCCGTACGATGAATACGTAAAGGCGCGCGGATTGCGCTGGCCCGTGGTTCAAGATAAGAACGGAAGCTGGCGCGAAACAAAATTTCGCTTTGCTGAGTTCGATGATCCATATGTGACGAAGGGAGCGGGAATCGAGTTCTATCATTCCGTCACGAAAGACAACCGCGCCCTCATCTGGTTTGCGCCGTACGAAAAAGCCGCCGAGGAACCCGATGACGAGTTCCCGTTCTGGCTCTGCACGGGCCGTGTCCTGGAGCACTGGCACACGGGCACGCTTACGATGCGGATCCCGCAATTATCAGGGGCGATGCCCCACGCCTACGTGGAAATGCATCCGGACGATGCAACCGAGCGCGGCATTCGCAATGGAGAAAGGGTGGTTGTGAAAACGCGGCGGGGAGAACTGCAACTCCCCGTGTGGATTGGCGGGCGCAGCCGCGTGCCACGTGGATCTCTGTTTGTGCCGTTCTTCGACGAGCGCTTGTTGATCAACGAGATCACGCTCGGAGAGCCCGATCCGATTTCAAAGGAGCCCGACTACAAAAAGTGCGCGGCGGCCGTGTTGAAGGCGGGAACCCCGGGCTGAGGACACCATGCATACGCCGAATCACGCGCCTCGGAAACGCGCCACATGGATTGGGGGCGTTGCGTTGGTCACCATTGCAGTGAGCGGTTACTTCATGGGCCTTCGACAAACCAGTTCCGCTTTGAAAGCCCCGGAACCGAAGTCCACGATTACATCGGATTCCCTGCGCCGCTCGGCGCTCGAAACGAATGACGTTCCGATTGCGTCGGGCTACGTAAAGCAGGACTGGATTCGGCAGGGCCATAACGCGGGCTGGACGAATCATCTCGCGCGGCTGGTGCAAACGGCGGCATCGAATTCAACGAACTTCTTTGCTTCCGAATCCGATCGAGCCTTGGCGTTGCAGGAGAGGTCGCTGCGACGCGCTTACAACGGCGCGCCTCCTGTTGTTCCGCATCCGATTCAGCAGGATTCCTCGGCCGGATGCCTCGCCTGTCATGAATCGGGTTTGGCGATCAAGGACCGCGTGGCCCCGCGCATCAGTCATCCGCATTACGCGAGCTGCACGCAATGCCATGTTCCTGCTGGCGGCACACAACTGCCGGTGCAAAACGCGGCACTGCGTGAGCCACTGGCGCTGAATCGATTCGGCGGTGCTCCTGAACCTGGCCGGGGCGAACGCGCGTGGATATTCGCACCACCGGCCATTCCGCATTCGACCCTCATGCGCACCGACTGCCTGAGTTGTCATGGCGCAACGGGCCGATTTGCCTTGCGAACGCCGCATCCCGAACGCCACTCCTGCATGCAATGCCACGTGCCGTCGGCGAACCTCGACCAGCGTCGATTCACTGAATCACCGTTTCCACGCACGAACTAGATGAGCGCTGCAATCTCACGCCGCGATTTGTTAAGCCGGTTCCTTGGCAGGATGTCGCCAGCCCCGCAGCAGCGACCCCCGCTGGAAGCTGGCGAATGTCAGAAAGGCGCAGAGACAACAGGGAAGGTTGCTGTCATTCAAGCGCGCTTCTGCATTGCGCTCACGTCGTTTTGTTCCGTCTGCACGGAACGCTGCCCGGAACCGCTCGCGATGTCGGTCGATCACGGCGTTCCGCGAGTGAATCCCAATGCGTGCACGGGCTGCGGCGTCTGCCACGAAGTATGCCCCGCGCCACGCAATGCGGTGCTGATGATCCCGGCGCGTCGGACCCTCAATTCTCATGAACTCTGAAACAGACGATCTGGAAGCGCCGAAACTGGCGGAACTGCAGGAATCCATTCTCGATTCCGCAACCCTCAATGATCTATTTCGTGACCTGCGCGTTTGCACGGAAGTGATCGAGGTGATTCCGCGCGCTTCGCGTCATCAGATGGTTGCCGAGCGCACGCTGACGCTGGAAGAGGCGAAAGAAAAAATTTTGAGTGGAGCCATTAACGGACTGCAGATTCGATATCGTTATGAGGGGGCGGAATGGTGGGACACCCTGCTGCGGCTGCCGCAAGGGGTTCGAATCGTGCGCATTCGCCACGAATTTTGAACTTATAGGGCTTGCAACATCCCGCTGCTGAGAATCCGGCAGCGCAGGCCGCCGCGTCCGCGCAACCACGCCTCAGCTCCCCGTGCGATCGCGGTGTTCATCCAATAACACGGACGGCATTCCTCCACGCCGGCAAAGCGAATCCCGTTCAACTCAAATTCCACGCCGATCAATTCGCGCAAATCCAATCCACGAACGAACACGTTCCGCCGGGTCGCATCTGGTCGAGCCTCAGGCAAAGAGAGTTCCCGCTGAAGAGCATCAAAGGTTTCCATTTCGAAGAAGGTTATCTGTCCCTTGTAGTTTTCCTTGAAGTCGAAAAACCGATCACCGCGAATTCCACGATGCGCAACACATTCGATCTGGTTCAGAGCCAGCATGGGATGATTGGCCGCGGGTTGCCCATGGTGGCCGAAGAAATTGTGACCGGCAGATACGAACAGGTGCTCGATTCGAACGTTTTCCAGCACGCGCAGGGCTCTTTCTCCAAACTGCAAGTGAGGCAGCGGTGCAACCAGGGCTTCCATTTTCACGGAGCGAGAATAGCAGCTGCACGATCTCGTGCTTTGACGCAGGTCAAGCGGTCCGCGGCACGTGCGGCTTTGGCAATTGCATCGGGCAGCCCGCCAGAAATTCCCAACGTTTTCCGAGTTTTCAACGCTGAAGCGGCCTGAAGGCACGCGCTCCGGCAAGCCAGGCAGGATCGGGCAGTGCATAAGGCCGGAATGTTTCGAGGTATCCCTCGCGATCGTTGTAAAACAACGCGCGATGCATTCCAAGGGTTCCCGCGTCGGGCTCATCAATCAGCGCCGCCGAATCGCTTGCGCTCATCTGGAACAATACACGCATCGAAAATTCGCTGAGCGTTTTCCGCCCAATGTAACGGCTCACGTTGTTGTAGGTGTCGCAGCTCGCGATGATATGAATACCGCGGGCGGAACCTTCCGTAATCAGGCTTTGCAGCACGGCCGCCGGCTGCACCGCATCATCGGTGCTGGACGAAAAACCGAACTCATCCTCCGGCCGCAGTTTGCGGAAATTCTGCAATCCCTGGATCAACACGTAGGTGTCAGGTCCCGCCGACGATTCCTCCCGCGCTTTGAATTCTTCGGCGAGGCGCTTCATGGCGCCGGCAAGCTCGCCCGGCCGCACCCGCTGAACGTCGGCCGAAAGCATCTGTGCCGCTCGATCCAGAAAATCGCCTGCTGCACCTGAGCCTTGCCCCGGACTTTCGAGGACCACAAACCGAACGTCACCGGCGGGATACTGCGCCGCCAGCGCGATCAAACTGGTCCCCAGCATGATTGATGTGCTTTCCTCGCTTTGTCCCACAATCAGCAAATGGCTGCCGCTTTGTCGTTGGAACACAGCCTCAGTTGGGCCTTTGATGGAATTCGGCGCACCGAGCCACACCCGCGCGGAAGCAGGCGCAGCCGCGGGCGGCAGCTCCAGTGCGCGCTGCAGCAGAATGTTGTCGCGGATGTCAGCGGCCGCATTCCCTTCGAACACGAAGGGGCCGGGATGCTTGACGGCGTCCCGCGCGGCGCGCTCCCGCACCATGATCAGGTAACGTTCCCGCTCCTCTTCCGAGAGCCACACCGCCTGGAACGGGCTGTTGCCATCAATCGCTCCTGCGGCGTCGTTGTAGATTCCTTCGCCGGGACGCGACAACAGCCGGGGCGCAGGATTGTCCTGGTCCATGATCAAATAAGCGTCGGCTTCATTGCACATGAGTGCGATGCGGATCACCATTTGTCCGAGAGTTGCGCGCGCAAGCGTGTAGGCGCCGCCCAGCGTTTGCGAACCGAGAATCACGTGAATGCCAAAGGCACGGCCCTGGCGCACGATCCGATCCAGCAACACCGCCGCTCCCTGCGAAACGCGATCCTCCTCCGTGAAAAATTCCTGGAACTCATCGATCAGCAGCAGCGACCGCGGCATCGGCTCCTTGCCACCACTGCGCCTGTAACCCGCCAGATCCTGCACCCCAAGCGTGCGAAACAGATCACCCCGCCGCCGTAATTCGTCGTCGACCCGCTGCAGCACACTCAATCCAAACTGGCGGTCACTCTCGATGGCCACGACGCGCGCATGCGGCAGGCGATGCGTTGCGTATCCCTTGAATTCAACGCCTTTTTTGAAATCAACGAGATAAAACTCGACCTCTTCCGGCCGGCACCACAGCGCCAGGTTGGTAATGATGATATGAAACAGCGTCGATTTGCCTGAGCCCGTCTTGCCCGCGATCAACGCGTGCTGGCGCGTGCCGCGGCCGATCTCCAGCCATTGCAGCTTCGTCGCGCCTGAACGTCCGATTGCGACACGCAATTCCTCCGCGGTCTCGCGGCTCCAGATTTCCGGTTCCGGCGGGGCAACGTGCGAGAAAGGAACCTCAACTCGATTCGATCCACGCCCGCTTTCTCCCACCTGATGCAGAAAACGCGTGGCGACTTCCGCCGGAGGAGGTTCATCGAGCACGAGGCGCGTTCCAGGGCGTTTGGTTCCCGCGATCGCAAATCCCCCATCGGCTGCGACCAATTCGACGCTGTTCTTCCGCAGCTCATCGGCCACAAACCCCTGCGGCAGCGGCTGGCGCTGGTCCCAATGGATGAGCGTGTAAACCCCGCACCGTGCGCCATTGCTCACGATGTTGATCAGGCGCCGCAGCGCGGTGTCGCTGAAGTTGACGGGAAAATCCGCGATGACCAGGAAATGATATTTCTCAGCGATGCTGCCGGCCTGCGCGTTGTATTCGGTGATCGTCGGATATTCATTGCGAAGGTACATCTGGATGACCTTCTCCATGTGCTCGTTCAATTCAGCCAGTTTTTCCTCGAGGTGATTGGATTGGGTCCAGATGCGGCTGTTGATGTGGCTTTCCTCGTAGTCGGCCAGGTGCATAAGCCCCGCGAAACTCTGGCCGAGTCCAACGGGATCGAAAATTGTGAAGCTCAATTTGCCGGGAGGAGTGGCAGCCAGCAGCCGGAAAATAATGCTGTTGATGAGCGTGCGCGCCGGCGCGGCATCCCCCGTGGTCCTGACCAGCAACGATCCCGCATCGGGGTAAGTCAGCAACAGCGGCACAGCCAGATTTTCGGCAGGGGGTGCAAGCCGCGAATCCTGGGGCACACGATCCGTCAACTGTGGAATTGCCAGGTGCAACTCACCGAATCGCGCCGCATTGATAAAATGGTTGGGGGGATCCCACTGAGCCCAGGAATCATCCTGCCAGCTGGGAAACAGTTGCTGCGCCTCCGCGGCATTCCGGGAGAGCGTCTCGAAGATGGGCCAGACATGCTGTTTCCATTCGCCAGCCAGCGCCGAGAATTTCGCGTGCCGATCCGCTTCGCGTTGCGCTTCGCGGGCCTGATGATCCGCCTCGAGCCCTAGCCTGGCTTCCTCGCCCTCACGTTCAAGCCGTTCAATGTGCGCCGGATGCTCCAATTCAATCCGCTGCAGCCTGCGTTGAAAAACCGCCTCATTCTTTTGCGTGACACGTTGAGCTTGTTCATCAATGCGGCGGGGGCGCTCTCCGAGCAGGTCGATGCCTTCCTTGACCGCTTTTTTCCATTCCTGATTCAATGCCTGCTTCGCCGCCTCGAACTCTGCATGTATGCGCGCTTGCTCCTGCGCGCTGCGCGCGTGCGCCTGGGCAGCGGCCGCGCTTAGCAATTGCTGGATCGTCGCGAGATCGGACGCCAGCATCTTGGCGGTCGGATTGATTTTACTCGTCGCCGTCAAGCGCCCGAGCAACAGCAGAATCCCGGCGGCCACAAGGCCAATCCCGATTGCCCGCCATGGACCGCCCGCAGGCAATTGGGCTGCAACAGGCGAAAGCATCACAACACCTGCGATGAACAGGAATGCGGACACGCCGGCAGGAAAGAAGCGAAACCATTTCGGCAGAGCGGCCGAGCTCAAATCCTCCAGGCGCCGTGACGCATCCGCGTGCGCTTGAGCCGCCTTTTCGAGCATTTCATCGGGCGAGGCGGCGGCGACAGATGGGACGGGATGTTCGCGCGACAGCATGCGGGTAATCTTCCCGTAGCCGCTGAAGGCAAATCGAGTCGACGTGGCCAGTTGCGCGAGCCATTGCTGGGCTTCGATGAGCCGGCCGTTAAATGCCGCGTCGTCTGCTGCGAGCGCGGCGAGTTCAGCATCCCGCCGTTTCTCGGCATTCAGGGTGCCTTCCTGCACTTTGTATTTCCGGCGCCCTTCCACTTCATGAATGGCATCCAGAGCCCGGCGACGGCTTTCCATGTGGCCCCGGTTGATCCGGGCCTTCCGTTGTTCAAAGCGCTGCTGCAATCCTTCCATTGCATGCTGCGAGTTCAACTCCGCCTGCGCTAGCATCTGGCTCCGACGCGCCAATTCGGCCTCGCGCGCGGTAGTGAACGCATGCTGGTCAGCCGCTGTGCGCGTGCGGAACTCTGCGAGGAGGCGTTGCTCGCGCGCGGCGAATTCCTGCATCGCAGCCACCAGCTGGTCGATCAGCGCCAGCGTTTCATTTGTGCCTGGAAGCTTACTCACAGTCTTTTCTCACTTTTGCCAGCAGGTCATCGACTTTCTCCATCGCAGTAATCGTTCGGTCAACGCTGATGAACAGTTCCTGCATGTAATCCTTCTCGAACTCGAGCGCCTTTGCGTCCCGCCACGCTTCGCGCGTCTCGTGCCATTGCATCCACAAATCCTTCGTCAACGTGGCAAGGCGGCTCTTGGACCCCGCAAGGCTCATGGCTGCGCCTCCCCGTCTGACGGCTCGGACTGGGCCGCGGGCGCCACTGCGTTCGTTCCGGAAACGACATCACGGTAGGCCGCGAGGGCGCGGCTGATCTGTTCGAGATGGGCGACGGCTCGCGGCAGGTCATTGTTGAGGACATGCTGCAGCCCGTTCGTCTGGCGCACCAGCGGCTCAGCGATATGCTCCAGTTCGCGATCCCATTTTTTCAAAAGGCTGAGTTTATTCTCCGCTTCCTGGACACTGTCGCGCGCCCTGCGAACCGCCATCTGCTGACCGGCGGTGGCTTCATCCATCAATGAAAGGCGCGCCGACGAAAGCTCGCTCATGGCAGCATCGAGTTTTTTTCGGCGACGACGCAATTCGTCGCTCCAGTTCTTGCGCTGATCTCCCTGGATCCATTGGCGGGTGCGGCTGACCTCGCCGGAAACCTCCTCCACGAGAGCGCGGGTTTTCGTGGCATACACAATCAGGTGCGCGCGAAATTTATCGATCGCTTCAACCGATGTGACCTGGGCTCGTTCGGCCATTTAACGCTGGTTCAAGTACTCCTCAATGCGCTGTGCCTTGCGGAGAAGGTAGGGGGTGTGGGCCTTTGACAGTTCCACGAATTTTTTCAACGCCTTCATCGTCTGCCGAAATTCCTCCGAGAACTTTTCGTGTTCCTGGTCCTGCCAGCTGTCGCCGAGCGCGGTGAAACGCGCCTGCAGCAATGTCAGCCGGCCTTCCAAATCGCTGTTGAACCGCTGAAGGTCATCGGCAAACCGCCGGACCTTTTCCGGATCCATCATCGCCTGAGCCATGCAATTCCTTTCGAGCTGTTAAACGCCGGGTGCAGCGCTGACGCAACTTAGCTTGGTGCCCCGAAGATGGCCAGCAGGAGAATCACCCGTTCGAGACGCGCGGCATTGATGGCCTTCAGCGAAAATCGCGCAAAGGGGCAGTCCTGCTTGCTTTCCCAGACCCCGCGGGCGGGCGCCGTTGCTCAAAGCTCAGGGAACTTCAATCTGATAGTAGCGCCCAGCCTCCTCCCCGCTGAGGGAGTTCGTGAATGAAAAACTGCCCAGAGAATCAAATTGGTTGGTCGAAATGCGGATCCACTCTGTCATGGGCCGCGCAAGGTTCGTGGTGGTCAGAACATGATACGTCCAATCGGGTGTGCCCCCTGAGCCTCGAATGACAAGGCCAGCCGCAACATTTTGAACCTGCGAAAGGTGCGGCGACGCAGTGCGCAAGACCCAGAGCGTCCCATCAAGGTTCAGACGCGATGTGTTCCATTTCAGGCTGTCATCGAGGGCGGGCAGGCTGAAGCTGGCGAATTCACCCGTGAATGATTCAGCCTGCAGCAAGGGAAACCGGTCGCCCGCGGCAAGGAGCTCGGGTGTCACATTCACCACCGTCAATTCTCCGTTCAATGCAAGATTTCCGCCGACCCGGATCGAATCGTTCGTCATCGGGCTTACACTGATTTCAAACACCGCGTCGCTGCCTGCTGCAAACGTCACGTTGCGATGGAAGCGCAACGCTCCGATGCCTGCGCCGGGCCGCAATCCGCCAATGATGACCGCATCGCCGCCAATGATTCCGTTCCCCCCGAGGCTGCCATTAACACCCACCGTGACGACATTCGTCGCCGCCGATTGATCGCCATTCACCAGCAATCTTCCGGCGTTGACCGTTGTCGCGCCTGAATAGGTGTTGTCGGAGGTGAGTGTCCATGAACCCGCGCCTTCCTTGATGAGCGCCGTTGTGCCTTGGAAACGCGCGTTGTTGATCGCATCCGTGTTCAAGCCACCGACGCGCCACGTGACAGAATTTTGCGCACCGGCTCCGCTGCCCGAACCGGCATTTACAACCGCTCCAACCGCGCCCGAGAATTCGCCAATCGGAATCACGCTTCCCGCATTCGCGCGTGAATACATGAAAATGTTCGAGGCGATGTGCACACGCGCGGCGGGAAAACCAGCGCCCGTGCTGACGCGAAAGTCATCCATCGTTCCGCTGGGCGGCGTGCCAGTGGTTGGCAACACGTTGAGCGATCCCGCAAAACCCGTCCAGTCGCCGCCGACGTCACCGCGCACGTAATCCACATTCAGGTTGAGCGTTCCTGAGCCTGTGACCGTGCTGGCGATGGCCTGCCGCGGACCGGCAGCGAGCGTTCCCGTTTGGCCGGATTCAATCACCAATCGATTGGTGATCGATCCGAAGCTGCTCGTGTTGTCCGCCAGCCCTGAACCGTACAGGGCAAGGCGGCCGCCACGAAAGAGCACGGGTCCCGATCCGAGCGCGAAGGTGTTGGCCGTGTATCCCCCAACGAGATTTCCGACGATCGCGAGCGTTCCGTTGCTCAGGATCGTTCCGCCTGAAAAGGTATTCGTCGTGCCCAGGGAAATCGTGCTTGTGCCCGTCTTGACCAATGCAGCCGGCCCTGCAATTCGCCCACCGCCCGTTATCGTGTAATTCCGGGTGCCGGCGAACATCAGGGAGGCCGGCTGAACAATCTGCGTCAGGTTCAACGCTGGGGTATTCGAGCCGCTGTTGTCAAAGAGCACATGCGCGCCATCGGTGAACACTGTGAGGGTCGAGCCATCAAACCAGTTCGCCGTTCCTATCACATTCCAAACGTTCTGCAAACCATCCCCGCGCCACGTCAACGCGGGCGGCGTTGCGCTCGTCGTTGCGCTGGCAGTGGCGGAGTATTCGGAGAATCCAGCCAGGTTCGTCCCACGCACCCGGTAAAAATAGGCAACGTTCGCAGCCAGCCCGGAATCCGTGAAGTTGGTCACGCTTCCACCCACCGTGCCGGCCTGCGCGAAGGCATTGCCATTACCTGTTGAACGCTCGATCAGGAACGCGTTGATGTCGTCACCCGTATGACGCCAGGTCAGTGTAATCTGTGAAGCATTCAATGCGAACGCCTGCAACTGGAAGGGTGCCGGCGGCGGGGCATTGGGGACGATCGCAAGGAGCGCAATCTGCCCCGGCAGATTGGTGAGCACGACGTCCTGGATGAAATTCCCGCTCAATGCCAGATTGTTGAGCCCGCCCGAAATCGCGCCGGTATATGAAATCAGAGGATACACACCGCCTTGCAGGAACCCGTCCGGCAATCGCACCACAATCAGGTTTGTGCCCGTCAACGTGAGATTTCCCACGACGTCCACACGATCGTTGGCACCCTGCAACGTGCTCGACAACTCAAAGTGATTGGTGGCTCCTGCGAGCGTCAGTTGATTTGAAACCGTGAGCACCCCTGCCCCGTTGGTGCCAGGGCCAACGATCAACGTGCAACCCGCCTGGACGGTCAGGCCGTTGCCGAAAATGCCCGCGCCGCCGATGGTGGCAAATCCTTCGGGTGTGCCTCTGCGTTCAACGGTCACCGCGCTGCCCGAAAACGCGCCGTTCACAATCAAGGCGCCTCCGCTGACAACTGTAGGGCCCGTGAAGGAATTTTGATTCGCAACGGTCAGGCGACCCTGACCCGCCTTGAGCAGTCCTCCCATGCCGGAAATCGACCCTGCGCCTGTGAAGATATAATCGGTTGGTGAGTACACAGTGACATGGGCGGGCTCGACGACCGTGCTCAGCGTCACAGGTGTTTGATTGGATCCGCCGATATCGAACAGCACGGATTCTCCTGCAAATGCAACCGGCGGATTGTTCGTGCTCCAAACCCCGTTCGTTCGCCAGTTCGCCGTCATTTCGTCCCACACGTTTCCAGCCGCATTGCCGCGCCATGCGAGCTGCGCCTGCGAAATCGGCGCGCGCGGCGCGGGCGACATTCCTGCGCCAAGAAAGAACCCGGGATGCGGCGGTTGATTGTATCCCGTATTCTGCCACGCAATGGCGCAACGATATTGCGGGTCGTGCATCAGCGTGTAGAAGCGGTTCGTCGAAAGCGTTGTTGCGGTGTAAATGCGCAGCGCGGAATTGTCGGCCGTGCGCCAGATGACTTCCTCGCGCCAGTCGCCGAACAGATCGGCGCTCAAGCACGGATTTGATTTCGTGCTGTTAACGGACGCGAGCCCTCCCGGCGAAAGCTGGCTGCTGGTTGAGCTTGAATTCCAGTTCCATTTTGAAATTGTCGTCCCGTCCAGCAGTTCGCGCGTGAGATCGGCATCCCACCAAAGAGCGAAGTTCATCTGTCCCGGCCTTGACCCGGAAATCTGAACTCCCGTCGAACTCATCAGTCCCCCGCGCGATGCCCATGCCTCATAGCCGGGCTGTCGCGGATCGATGTCCATCGCAATCCCGCGGCCGACATCCGAGTTTTGTCCGCTGACACCAAACAAAATGGCTCCCGTCCGTGCATCGCGGAAGTCGCCGCCGTACGGTCCATACGAACCCGGATCTTCATGGACCATCCAGATTTCCTGTCCTGGACGATTGGGATTCATATCCGAAAGATGCAATGCATCGCCGTGCCCGAGGCCGGTCGAATAGAGTCCCTGCCCATTGTCATCGATTGCCGCCGCGCCATAAACGATCTCGTCCTTCCCGTCGCCATCGACGTCGCCCACGGTCAGGCTGTGCGCGCCCTGGCCGCGATACGCGAGATTGCCACTGCCGCCCGTGTTGCTGTCAAACACCCAGCGCCTGCTCAAGCGGCCGTCGCGCCAGTCCCACGCGGCAATAACGGCGCGTGTGTAATAACCACGGCAGAAAATCCCGCTCGGCTGCTTGCCATCCAGGTACGCCACCCCGGCGAGAAATCGGTCCAATCGATTGCCATAGCTATCGCCCCAAACAGCATTGATGCGGCTGGCCGTTGGATTGTCGTTGTTGTTGTCTGGATCGCGTTTGGGATAGTAGCCGGCGCTCGCCAGCTCCTGCCCCGTACTGCCTTCGAACACGGTCAGGAATTCCGGCCCTGCAAGAACATAGCCGTTCGCCGAGCCATTCGGATTGCTGTAGCGGTAATCATCCGTGTTGTTGAACGGCGGACGCGCTCCGTTCGCATTCTGCCAATTCGCCGCGCCCGCAACGTAGTTCCCGGCACCATCGCGCGTTCCCGGCGCTGTGCGGCACATCAGTTCCGCGCGGCCGTCGCCGTCGAAATCAAAGACCATGAAATGCGTGTAATGCGCGCCAGCCCGGATGTTCGGACCGAGGTCAATCCGCCAGAGCAACGCCCCGTTCAACCTGTAACAGTCAAGCAACGTGTTTCCCGTGAACCCGCTTTGCGAGTTATCCTTGGAATTCGACGGATCCCACTTGAGGAAGATCCCGTATTGTCCATCCCCATCGACGTCGCCGGCACTGGCGTCGTTCGCGTGATAAACGTACTGGCTGCCATCGGGTGAAGTGCCGCCTGCGGGGATCGACAGCGGGATCTGCAGGTATTGCTGCGTCGGTGACTGCGCCGGAAGTGTATGGCCCGCGCTCGGAGGACTCATCACGCCGTTGGTCAGCGCACGAACAAAATAAGTGTTCGCCACTGAAAGGTTGGCGGATGCATCCACGAAATTGCACGAGTTCACAATGGCGCCGCCGGTGTTCACCAGGTTTGTGAGACCATTCGCGACCCGATACACATTGAATGCGATCGCGTCGGGATCGTCCCCGAGCAGTCTCCAGCCGACATATACTGAATTCGCTCCCGTGGAGATTGCAATCAGTCCGCGATCGAGAGCTTCCATTTGGCGCTGTGCGGCCGCCGGGCCGCAACACGCGAGAACCAGGATGAAATGCAGGTAAGTTCGAGCGATGGGGAAAGGCTGATCCATTTGGCAGTGTATGTCAGGATTGGTCGTTCAAATGCGAGCGATATTGTATCGACACGCCGCCGCCAGACCCAGCCCCGCAATGCCTGTCCCCGCAGCAAATTCTGGTTACACAGCCGCCGCGGAATGCGTGCCGCGGACGCCTGGCGGCCGGCCATCCAACCTTTTGCCCTGCGTCATTGGCTTGTTTTCTGTTGAAACAGCTTGAGCACGCCCTCTGTGATATCGATTACCTCGCCGCTGCTTTGGTATAGAAGCCCGGCGTGATTCGAAAAGCGGTCGCTTGAATCTGCGACAACATTGAAGCGGTCGCGCGCATACTCAGCCACAAGTCCGTTCACAGTGTATCGGGTGCGAATTTCTTCGGACGCGCGCTGGCGGCGTTCGAGGACGGATGCAATCGGCAACCGAGCTTTTTCCTGCTGGGCCATCAGCTCTTCGTAATTCGCAGTCAGGTTTGTGTTAGCGGGGACACGAGTGGGCATCCCCGTGGCCGGATCGAAGTGTGGTGGATAGGGACGGCGCACTCGCGACAATTCGCGATTGATCGCCTCATAACGTTCCAAATGCTGGGCGACCTCAGGCTCCAAGACCTCGCTGCGAATATCTGCCTGAATTTGACGGATACTCCAGGTGTTGATTGCGGACTCTATTCTTTCCCGGCTTGCAACAGCCAACCGAATGGAGCCGGCCCCCGCGGCGTTCTGTCGCATCCATTCAGCACCTGCCGCCGGTTCAACGTTTTTTCGCGCACAACATCCCGTTGCAAACAGTGTGGCACATGCCAGAAAGGCGAAAAGCAAACCACCGTTGATGCAAACGCGCGGCATGCCAGGTGTGATAGGCGCATTCCTGAAATGGTGGAATGCCTTCGCGTTCAAGCATCCAATCGAAGTGATAATCCTCATTGCGAACGCACCCTATGAAGCCCGATTTTGGGCGTCAAGAATTTTGCCCGGCTACGAACCCGCGTCGCTTCAAATGAACTCGTAGTCGTACGGTTTTCGCATCGACCGGGCGAGCCGGCGGTTCGCATCCTCCGCGTGTTGGCCCACGAACACTTCCTTCTCAGCATCCCACTGCAGCACCTTCTTTTCTGCCAGCCCGATCACGATCAAATGTCCAATCACGGCGGAACGATGCCCTTCCTCGACGCTCGCAATGGGATCCTTTCGCGACCGGACGCATTCGAAGAAGTTCGACATGTGATCGCGGCTGCGTTCCAGTTGGATGGAGTCCTCAGGCAAAGGCGTGCGGATTCGTTCCGGATCGTTTGCGGTGATTTCATCGCGATTGACCCAAAGCCAGCCGTCGCTGCCTTCAAACTTGATCCCGTTGCGTTGGCCATCGGCCTTGATCACAGCGCCGTACGGACTGTCATCGGGCGTGGTGCGCACGATTTGCTTCACTTCATTTGGCCATAGCAGGGTGGCTTCGAAATCGCTGGGCGCGGTGTAGCCGCCGGGAACGATTTCCGCCAGCGCGCGCGCTTCCACCGATGCCGGCCCTGGCGAGCCGAGTGCCCAGCGGACAATATCGTTGTGATGCGCGCCCCAATCCGTGACGGGTCCGCCCGAATATTCAAACCACCAGCGGAAGTTTCCATGACAACGTTCCGCGACATATTCCGCGGCAGGAGCCTGCCCCTGCCAGAGATCCCAATTGAGGCTTTCGGGCACCGGCCGTTTTTGGAATGGGCCGCCACGCAATCCGGAGGGAACAAACACACGGACCTGCTGGAGCTTCCCAATGCGCCCGTTCCGAATCAATTCACATGCCAGCCGAAAACGCGCGCTGCTCCGTTGCTGCGTGCCCGTTTGCAACACCACCTTATGCTTTCGCACGGCGGCGATTGTCCGCTTGCCTTCATCGATCGTCAGTGTCAGCGGCTTCTCCGCATAGACATCCTTGCCCGCCTGGGCAGCGGCGATGTTGATGAGCGTGTGCCAGTGATCCGGCGCCGCCTGCACCACGACATCGACGATATCCTTCTCGAATAATTTTCGGAAATCTGCGAACGCGGCGGGGGTCTTTCCATCCCTGGCAAGTTCGCGTGCAGCTGAGTCTGCCCTCGATCGATCCACATCACAAACGGCGACGATCGTTCCGTGCCGGGCAGCGTTCCGCCCGTCTGCCATTCCCATCCCTCCACAACCCACCAGGGCAATGCGGGGACGTTCATTCGGAGAAGACTCCGCCGACGTGACCTGGGCAAATGCGCGTTCAGCGTCGAGAAACCAGAGTGGAAGCCCCGCGGCGGCCGCGGTTTTCGCTGAGGTTGAAAGGAAGCTTCGGCGGGTCATCTGGCTGGACGATTTCATACAAGTTGAATTACACGCACAGCAGAGCAGAAGCTCACGCCAATGCCAGTCGTTAAAATTGATGAAGTTCATCGGCGCGCCATGCGTCTCCCTGTGACAAATGACAGGGGTCGTTTCGATATGACCGTGTGGGGAATGATGATTGCCCGCGGAGCGGCTTCAACTACTGTGTCAGCATTCTCGTCAAGCGTGCACACATGAGAACTCACCTCTGCCGTCGCTGGATCTGCTTGAGCCTCCTTTCCTCCGTGCCCGCGATCGCGCCAGGCAATGCGGCGACAGAAATCCGCTTCGCCGGGCACCCTGGCGAACTGGTGATCAGCGAAGTCAGCGAACGAACGGCGCGAATTCAGTTCTTCCCGTTCGACCTCAATGGAAGGCCGCGGCAACCCGCGAAGTCCACTGTGTTAGTCCCATTCGACGCGACGGAGAAACTGCGGCTGAAAGCGCTCGACGGAACGAAGACTGTCAATGTGGGAACAGTGCGCGTCAACGTGACAGCAGATCCCTTGACGATCGCGTTTCAACGCAATGGAAAACAGGTGCAGCGAATCGTGTTGGATGCCGCGTCCGCCACCAATGCAGCGGTTCACTTTCAAACCGCCGCGCCGGTGCTTGGCCTTGGTGAAGGTGCGCAACAGTTTGATCGCCGTGGCGCGCTTTATCCAATGGAGCCGAGCTGGGGCGGATGGAATCGCTCCGTATTGGGGTCGGTGGTTCCCTCGCCTTTCCTGATTGGCACTGAAGGCTGGGCGCTCTTCGCGCATCGTCCTGAAGGCCAGTTTGACCTGCGTGGCGACGTTGGAAAATTCGTGCCCCGCCAGGATTCCGACGGCGGCGCGGCCCTCGACATCTTTGTCGTCAGCGTCGAAGAGCCCGCGGCAGCACTTGCCGAATACATCCGTCTGACCGGGCGCCCCGTGATGCCTCCCAAATGGGCGCTTGGATACTTTCAATCGCATCGAACCCTCCCGGGTCCCGACGAACCGCTCCAAATCGCGCGCACGTTCCGCGAAAAGAACCTGCCGTGCGATGCGCTAATTTATCTTGGCACCGGCTATTGCACGAACGGCTGGAACACCGGACACGGATCCCTGACGTTCAACAGCAACGCCTTTGCTGCGGACCACGTCCGCGCCCTGCACGACTTGAATTTCAAGGTGGTGTTGCACGTGAACCGCGCGCCGCGCAACCTGTTCGGCAATTCCATCAATGAAGCTTCGGATTCCCCGCTGCATATCCGGAATTACTGGCGGCGGCACAGCGCTCTCGCAAGCTTGGGCGTGGATGGCTGGTGGCCGGACGATGGCGACGAACTTCCGCTCGAAGCCAGGCTTACGCGGCATCGCTGCTATTACGAAGGTTCGCTGTCAGACGAGCCAAACGTGCGTCCCTGGAGCCTCCACCGGACGGGTTACGCCGGCGCGCAGCGCTACGGGGGATGGATCTGGTCGGGCGACATTGATTCCAAATGGGAAACGCTCGCCGCGCAAGTGTCTGTCGGATTGAACCACGGACTGAGCCTGACACCTTTCTGGGGCACGGACACGGGCGGCTTCTATCCTTCGCGCGAACTGACAGGTGAATTGTACATTCGCTGGTTCCAGTTCTCCGCGTTCTGCCCGTCATTCCGTTCGCATGGCCGCACGTGGCTTCTGCGCCTGCCGTGGGGCTGGAACACCGGAAGCTTCGGGCCGATTGAGCATGGCCCGGCCGAACGAACCGACTTCACGGGCAACATCACACGTCCTCCGCAGCACCCCCCGCCCGGCGAACTGCGCAACGAATCCATCGAGCCGATCGCGCGCAAGTTCCTGGAATTGCGCTATCGGCTCCTCCCGTACAATTACAGCGTCGCGCGCCAGGCGGTCGACCACGGGATGCCCATGATGCGGGCGTTGTGGTTGCATTATCCTGAAGATCCCGAAGCGGTGAAGATCGGCAATGAGTATCTCTGGGGACGCGACCTTCTCGTGGCACCCGTGACAGAACCAGGCGCACAATCGCGGCGTATATACCTCCCCGCGGGCGCGTGGGTCGATTGGTGGACTGGCGAGAAGGTCGAAGGCAAACGTTGGATCGATCGGCCAGTCGACCTGGCCACGCTGCCGCTCTACGCCCGGGCAGGCGCAATCATTCCGCTGGATCCCGTGCGCCAGCACACGGGCCAGCATGCCACCGATCCCACCACGCTGCGCGTGCACCCCGGCGCGGACGGCAGTTTCGTGCTCTACGATGATGACGGCGAGAGTCTCGGATACCGTGATGATTCAGATCCGCGCGCTGTATGGATTTCCATGCGATGGAACGATGCGGAGCGCCGGCTCACGCTCGAGTCGGATCAAAGAATGAAACGAAGGCCGCCCGCCGCACGCCGGTTCACGGTTGAAATCGCAGGCCACGCCCGGTCGCTGCCGGTTGAATTCCGCGGCGAACGTGTTTCGCTCACATTGGACTAGCGTCGCCGCTCGCGCGATGTGGCGAATTTCGGATGACTTCAACGCGTTCGAAGATGGGCTCACCGTTCTCGTAATCAATCCACATCCCGGTTTTATCGCGGTACGCCAGGCATTGCTGCGAACCACATCGAACGCGAATGGGAAGAACGAGGGGGCGGGAGAATTTCACATCCTGCTGAACGCTCTTGCGAAGCGCTTTCATTACCTTCCATATACTCGACCACGACGAAACGGGGCATGGGGCGTATGCCCGATGGACACTTCAACCCGCAGAATCCGAAAGCAGTGCATCGGCGAGGCGCTCGTATTGGGGCAAGGAGTTATACAGTTGCGCTGAAACACGGATCAGGCGCGAACCTGAAGTCCAAGGCATGATTGGAACCTCGATGCCGTGCTTCTCGAGCAAACGCATCTGCAGCGGATGCTCGTTTACAGGCAACACCGGTTCTTCGTGCGCGAACCTCGCTGGCAATGGGATGGATGCCAGGGAACCAATCATCTCTTGCGGACAGGGGGCTGCAACCTCGAGCGCGTTGCACAGGAGCTCGCGCGCCGCGAGCGCCAGCGCGCGGTTTCGCGCCCTGATTTCAACCCAACCCCCAGGCAAAAGCGAGCCCATGAACCGCAATGCCTCGGACACGCTGAGCGCCGCGGTCGGATCCCATGTGCCCATCCACGCAAACTCGACCTGGAAGCGCGATCGATCTTTGCGCAGGGAATTCGCGCCGTGGCTGATCGTGAGCGGGCGGATGGCGGCCTGGCGATGCGGCAGCACATGGAGAAACGCGGCACTGCGCGGAGCGCAGAGCCATTTGTGGCAATTCCCGGTGTAATACGTGGCCCCGAGTTCCTTCAGGTTCAACAGAACCATTCCGGGTGCATGCGCGCCATCGATCAGTGTCTCAATCCCCCGCTCTGTCATTGCACGAACAATCCGTTCAACGGGCAGCACCATTCCGGTCTGGCTCGTGACATGATCAATCAACACCAGCCGTGTGCGCTCGGTGACCTTCTCCAGCAGCGCCGCGATAGGTTCGTCGCCTGCGGACAGCGGGAATGGAATGTGAACAACGATCACATTTAGTTCGAAACGTTGCGCGACAAAATCCAGCGCGTTGCGGCACGCGTTGTATTCCTGCGTCGTCACGATTACCTCATCACCGCTTTTCCAATCCAACGACCGCAGGATGGTGTTCACGCCGGTCGTCGCGTTGGGAACAAAGACGAGGTTTGCTGGATCAGCTCCAACGAATTTTGCCAGCGTGTTGCGAGCGGCATCCAACATCGGTTCGAGGTCGCGCGCGAGGAATTGCAGCGGCTGGCGTTCGAGCCGTTGTCTCAGCCCTTGCTGGTATTCCAGGACAACCCTGGGACAAGCTCCAAACGCACCGTGATTGAGATAGGTCACAGCGGGATCGAGAAGCCAGTTGCCAGGGTCGGCCGCTGGATGCTGCAGCAGAGCGGGTGTATCAAAGGTTTCCATCATCTCGGTCGAACATCTTACGTAGTCCACCGATTGCAGCCAATGCTGATCAGGCCACGTGAAGATTGTTGGAGAGCAGCACCGGGCGACGTGCATGTCACCGTTGGCGCGCCCCTCTTTTCCGTCCTCCCTCTTTACCAGGAACGAATCCCAGCGAGCCGATGACCATCAGCGGGCCCGCAAAGGGAACCAGCCAAAGCAAAGTCATCAAACACCTGGTCGCGAGAAGAAAGGCTGACGGAGCGGCGGGCAAAGCAAAGCAAACCGCGCTGTATGTTCGGTCTCCGCTATCGCACTTACGACGTTCGTCGTATGGATGTTGCGGAAACCGTTCTGCCAACCTCACAGCCGAAATACACTGAAACTCAGACACTGTTATCGAAGCACACGATT
Organism: Verrucomicrobiia bacterium; assembly: GCA_035629175.1. NCBI lineage: Bacteria > Pseudomonadati > Verrucomicrobiota > Verrucomicrobiia > Verrucomicrobiia bacterium. The sequence goes on from DASPIL010000058.1 coordinate 67,915, forward strand.
ATGAAAACTCCACTCAAGGTCCTGTTATGCGGAAGCTTTTGCGCCATCACTGCCAGTGCATGGGCCGGTGTTGCCTATTCCGTCGATGGCAGCATGAACACCAGTTCCGCAGCGTGGTCTGGAACTCCGGCGATCGCTCTTGCGACACCGGGACAGGGCAACGTTTACGAAGGAGGGAACACTGGCGGCGGCGTTGTTGGGATCGCCTTCCTGACCACCAGCGCATTCAATCTCGGCGAAATCAAATTCGAGTCGCAAGGCATCCTCGGCAACAACTTCTCGCTTTCGCTGTATGATCTCGGAACGACGGTTTCAGAAACGAATCCCCGTTACACGATCGACAACACGAGCGTCGACCTCTTTTCAGCCGACCTGAATTTCTCCTACACGACTGCGGGCGGCCAGATTACGACCCTCACCTTTACGGGCGCCGATCAGGTGTCCTTGCTTGCCGGCCACTGGTACAGCCTCGAAATATTGAACAACGACCTTGCGAGCAACCTCCTTGTGGAACGCGCTTCGACTGCGTTGAGCGCGTTTATGTCCCTTGGAACGGGAGCCACTGGCGCCCGCAATAACGTGCCCGCGGGCGATCGCGATCCGGTCGCCGCAATCTACGCCGCTCCCATCCCGGAGCCTTCTTCGATCGCCCTGGTTGGCGCCGGCCTGATGAGCCTGTTCATGATGCGCCGTTCGAAAAACGGATAGCAGGTTCAGAGCACCCGCCCGGGAATCCTCTTCGATCAGGACCGCGTTCCGTGAATGGAACGCGGTTTTTTTACAGCGACCGGGAATTCCCGCGCCATCTTACGCCTCCATCGAAGGTCCAGTGAACACGGAGGCGCACCCGGCAATCAACTTTGAAAAGCCACTCGGCGATTTGCGCGAAAAATCGAGAAGGCATTTCGAGCGGGGGCTGCTAGAGTGCAGAAGCAGTGCATCGGCTCATAACCCAGCTCTCGCTCAGAACGGCGCGTCAATCGATCGCGCTGGTTCTCTGGCTCGCAACAGCCACGGCCGGAGCAGCGACCTGGTTTGTTGCGCCGAACGGACTGGATGCCAGCAACGGTTCCAGCAATGCGCCTTTCCTGACGTTGATGCGCGCGCAGTCAGCCGCCAGCGCGGGTGACACCGTGTTTCTTCGCGGCGGGAATTATTTCCTGAACAACACCCACGTCACCGCCACGAATGCGCCCTGGGCAATCGTCAACAGGATCAACAAGAACGGAATCAATTATCTCGGTTTTCCTGGCGAACGTCCCGTCTTCGATTTCTCGTCCGTGAAGCCGCCCGGGTGGCGAGTGACGGCGTTCCTCGTCACGGCAAGCGATTGCGTTTTCAAGGGCTTTGACGTTGTGGGCGCGCAGGTCACGATTCGGGCGGGGGAGGCGGGCAACACGCAATCAGAATGTTTCCGCGTCGCGGGGGGAAACCGAAATCGATTCGAACATTTGGCCATGCGCGACGGCATGGGCGTGGGTTGGTATCTCACGTCAGGACAAAGTAATCTCGTGCTGAACTGCGACGCCTATAACAATCGCGGTCTCGACAGCCTTTCGATGGGGAACGTTGACGGATTTGGCGCGCATCCATCGGCAGCGTCCGGCAGCGGCAACGTGTTCAGCGGATGCCGCGCGTGGTTCAACAGCGACGATGGATTCGACCTGATTGGCGCGAGAGCGGCCGTGACGATCGACCGTTGCTGGGCGTTCTACAACGGGTACTTCACGAACTTCACGAGTTCGGGCGGGGACGGCCACGGATTCAAGGCGGGCGGCTATGGGCGGAATGGCAGCGCAATCCCAAGTCCGGTGCCGCGGCACGTCACGCAGTTCTGCCTGGCGGTGCGCAACCGCGTGAGCGGATTTTACGCCAATCATCATACGGGCGGCCTCAACTGGTTTCACAACACTGCATTCCGCAACAGCGTGAATTACAACATGCTGTCCACCCTGGCCGACAATGAAACAGATGTGCCCGGTTACGGTCACCTGATGAAAAACAACCTGGGATTCCGCGCCTCGACGGAAGTGGCGAATCTCGGCAGCAGCAACGATGTGTCGTTCAACTATTTCACCCTGCCCGTGACGATTGCCTCGAACGATTTTGCGAGCTTCGATGAATCGCTCCTGACGCAGCCGCGCCAGGCGAACGGCGTCTTGCCGAATACTGCGTTTGCAAACCTCCTGGGATCGAGCGACCTCGTCAATGCCGGGACGAATATTGGATTCGTTTTTGCGGGAGTTGCGCCCGATTTGGGGGCATTCGAACGCGGATTGGCAATGCCCCCGTTTCTTCGGATCAGCCGGCAGGATTCGCACGTGTTGCTCAGCGGCCAGGGCGGCTGGGGCGGCGGGCCTTATCATTTGATCGCATCCACAAACCTGCGGAATTCAGCCGCCGAATGGGCGCTGATTCACACGAATCGTTTTGATGCCGCCGGAACGTTCCTGCGCACCAACGCCGCAACGCCGCCAGACAACCGGTTTTTCCGCGTGCGCCTTCCCTGATATTACGAATGAACCCGAACGAACCTGAAAGGCTGGAACGGCTTGAAACCCACGTCGCGCACCTGGAACATCAACTCGAGCAATTAAACCAAGTTGTGATTGACCACGGAAAAGTCATTGCGCGGTTGAAGAAGGAAGTGCAGCGACAGTCTGAGACGTTGCAGGTTCAGGAGCTCGAGCGGATCAAGGGAAACAACCAGAAGCCGCCGCACTATCAATAGGGATCAGGCACTTTTCGGTTGAAGGAAGGCAAGTCCCGACTAGCCGCGGGCCGTCGAATGCGCTGTATTGGACGGCAACAACCAGTCATTCCAATGAAGATTACAGAAGCACTGCTGGCCGAACACCTGGTGTTCCACAATCTGTTTGATCACATCGAAAAAATCGCGCCACGGCTCAAGACGCTGGCCGAGGTGAAGGTGCTGGCGTCGTTGATGGAAACAATGCTGTCGGCGCATTCGCACACGGAGGACGAACTCTTCATGAAGCCGCTCGAACCCTCGTTTGAGCAACTCGGCCATTGCGCGATCTTTCATCACGAACACGATCTCATCGAACAGAACCTCGCGCTTGTTCACGAGTCGAAAAGCCTCAAGCACGCACGCCACCTCCTGCTCACCACGGTCGTCCTCTGCCGCAGCCACTTCGACAAGGAAGAACGCATTGTGTTCCCAATGGCCGAACGCGTGTTGAAATCGAAGACGCTTCTTGAACTCGGCCAAAGCTGGATGAACCAACGGAACTGCGCCTTGCTCGCATAGGAGCGAACGCACATCGCGGAGCGGAATTCAAAAACCGCAGAAGGTGTTGAGCGCCGCATGAACAGCCGTGATCAGCGCCTGCTCCCTCACCTGCAACGCGAAATCTGAGGGCGCTTCGAGCGTGTAGCTCAGCCGCGTCTTGTGTCGAATCAGATAAAACGCCTCAGGCCAGTCGGGGCGCGAATCGGGATCGAGATTCGGGCGGATGATTCCCCTGCTTGCCGGACGTCCCTCAATCAACTCGTTTGGATCAATCGGACAAACGCGTTCCACAGCATCGATCATGGGTTCAGCGAGCGAACGCTGGCCCAGCGGGTTTTGTTCGTAGAGGTAAAAGCCGTTCGATTCCCAATCTTCATGCAGCAGAAGGCAGAGGTCGAAGGCGGGCTGCCTCTCCAGCCAGTTGATGTGCGCAATGATTTCGTCAGCCGAGGGATTCAGGTAGGCGCGGTTCAAATCAAGGCCTCGCGCGTTTTCACGACAGTTCAGTGTGAACCCTACCGGATTCAGGCACGGGCAGAACCAGAGTTCCGCATTTTCGGGCCAGCGATCTTCCTGAAGCAACCGCAGCGCCGCCCTCGGACCCGCGGGTTCGTCTCCATGAATTCCCGCGCTGAGGTAAATGCGCCGCGTGGCTGGGCTGTCTGAGCGCGCCGGTCGATGCAGGCTCAATAATTCGAAACCGTCCGTGGTCGCAAACGACCCGCGTTCCCATCCGTGCTTGTCGGCGGCGGAAATGATTTCTGCCAGCGTCTGGCGGACATCAATGACATCGCCGCAGTACCGATCAAGGTTCTTGCCGAGGCGCTGCCCGGGCCCCGCTACTTCGCCATCGCCGGTTCCGCTTCGCATGAAGTTCCGTTGCACCCGCATTCGTGTTCCGCCTGGTCAGTGAAACCGTGCTTGTCCCAGCTCGGATCCAAACCCAGGTCGCGGATCATCTGCATGTCCTTCTCGACAGGCTGATTCAGGGTGGTCAGATAATTGCCGACCATCATCGCGCTCGCGCCCGCCATGAAGATCATGCTTTGGGCTTCGCGCAGGTTCACCGTGCGTCCCCCGGCGATCATGATCTCGCGTCGCGGAAGGATGAACCGGAAGCACGCGATCGACTTTAGAATCTCCATCACAGAGAGCGGTTCGTTGTTCTCGAACGGCGTGCCTTTGATCGGGTTGAGAATGTTGATCGGCACCACGCTCGCGCCAATTTCCTTGATCGAGAAAGCAAGATCGCATCGATCCTCACGCGTTTCGCCCATTCCGATGATCCCGCCCGAACAGATGCTGATCCCGGCGTTCTTAAGAAACTGGATTGTCTGCAGGCGATCGTCGTAAGTATGCGTGGTGCAGGTTTTCGGAAAGAACCGCCGGGAGCTTTCCAGATTATGACCGTAGCATTCCAATCCCGCTTCCTTCAGCCGATTCGCGACCTTCTGGTCCTTGATGATTCCGAGTGATGCGTCAGGGCGGGTCTTGCCGCCCGCCTTCAGTTCGCGAATCCGGTCGCACACCTCGTCGAGAAGGGGTCCCTCATTGAGCCCCTTCCAGGCAGCTACCAAACCAACGGCAGTGACGCTGTTGCGATTGGCTTCGTCGGCGGCCTCCTGGACAGGTTCGGGATCGATGAAGCCGTAGCGCGGCGAGCCGGTTTGGTAAAACGCGGATTGCGCGCAGAAACTGCAGTTCTCGGAACAGGCGCCGGCCTTGGCATTCACGATGGAACAGAGATGAATCTTGTTTCCCTTGAATCGTTCACGGATGCGGTTGGCCCAGGAAATCAGGTCCAGGATGTCGGCTGAAGTCTCGAGATTGAACAGCCACAACGCCTCTTCACGCGTGATAGATCCGCCGGAAAGCACCCGCTGACCCAGGAGCCCCAAACGTTCGTGGCTTGTGGCGTCAAATGAACTCGCACTCATGGTTGACAGCATGATTCACGGAGGGTCGTTAGGCAAGGAACGATCGTAATGATCAGGCGCCCGACTGGGTGTCATCGGAGGCGCGCTTTTCGTCTCCGAGGCGGCCGAGGACCGGAAGGACGATGTCGTATTGCTGTTCCTCAAACTTCAATACCAGCTGCACGTGAGAGATTTTATTGAGGACGCAGAAGTCGATTGCGCCGGTTGAACTGAGGAAATCCATCGCATCAGCAGGATCCCTCGTCCAGGCCCCGACGTCTTTAAAGTAGAGGCCACTGTTTTTCTGCTGGATCAGAATCCGCATAACTTTTCCTTTTCCCCACGAACTCCGATTCAAACCGGCTTGAAGATTGGTCTCAGCCCGATAACGGTTTGACCTTAGCAGGTGGGCATCCGCTGGCAACACAATTGATGGAGGGGATGCACGGCGCGGGGGTTCCGCGGAAGATCGAGAACCGATCCGATTCGAAGCGCAGGTTTACGTACCTGCTGTGTCGCCACGCTTCCAAAACAGCAGGGCGCGGCTCGCGCAGGCAGCTGGCCGATTAGAGATGCACTGCGCCGAGGATGTTCTGCCGGCGAACGGGACCATACATCCGGCTGTCGAAACTGTTCTCCCGATTATCGCCAAGCACGAAGTACTGATCCTGTCCGCAGACAATCAATTGCTCGTGGAAGCCTGAATAGGTCAGGGTCGGCCGTCCGGCCCACACGTAGGGTTCCTTCAACTGCACCCCGTTTACGAAAACCTTCCCGTTCTTGAACAGGATGGAATCGCCCGGCATTCCAATGATGCGTTTCACGACGAACGCTCCATCGGTGGGATCCTTGATCACGACAATGTCGTTTTGTTTCGGCGCATGAAAGCGGTAGGTGAGGCGATCGAGGATTAACTGATCGGCTGGACGCAGGGTGGGAACCATGCTGACACCGACGACCTGCACTGACTGAAAACAAAAGTGGCTGATGAAGAGATACGAGCCAGCGCTGAGAAGCACGAGCATCAAGCATTGAAGCAACTGGCGGCTCAACGATGGCGCCGCGGGCTTGGTGCTCGGAGCGATACTCTCCGCTGGGGGGGTTGCCGATGTTTGATTTTCCATACTCTCGCGGTCCTGATTGCAGCGACAGATTAAGAGGATGGCGCGCCTTCGCACAATTGGGGCGTTATACGCAAAATGAAGATGGGAGAACTACGGAAACGGGCGCCGGGGTGAACGCTTCAACTTGCCGGGACTGCATTGGATGTGCTCCGCAACCACAAAGCGCCGGCACCTGCCGCAGGCCCGCTCCTACGTGGTGCGATGGAGAAGCACCTGTGCGATTGCCTCGCGCAAATCGTCGAGCAGAAACGGTTTGCTGATCAGCCGATCGACTCCAGACAAGGGAACCCCGGAAGACTGAAGCATCTCGGCGTACGCAGTGATCATGATCACGGGCTGTTCAGGAAACTGGCTTTTGATCGTCGTCGCGAGCTCGTCGCCCTTCATCAAGGGCATGGCAAAGTCGGTGATTACCAAGTCGAATTTTTCCTTGCCCAATGAAGCCAGCGCTTCCTTGCCGCTGTTGGCCGTCTTCACCTCATGGCCATCAAACGTCAGCATCATCTTGACGGCGTCGCAGACGAATGGTTCGTCATCGACCACCAAGATGCGTTTGGTTGGCATCACAGGTACAGCCATGGTGGGGGATACTATCTCCACGCTTTTTCTGCGCCAGTCTTTTGTTGAATTTGCGTTCCAGCCGTTTACATCCCAGCTTAGCTCGGAAGAGGGGAAGTTTAAAATCAACCGGTTCGATCACACGCCCTTCAATTCCTTCCTCAATTCCACAATCCATGTAAGCGTTGACAATGCAACGAGGTCAGTTACCGTTTCGCGCTCAAATTTAAATTACGATCTATGCCGAATACCAAGTCAGCCGAACGCCGCATGCGGAGCAGCGCGCGGAAAAATCTGCAAAACCGCCGCGTCAAGTCACGCCTCCACACCCTGGAGAAGAACTACCTGGCCCTGGTAACCGCCGGCAAGAAAGAGGACGCTGCCAAGGCTTTGCGCAGCGTCGCTTCAGCTTTCGACAAGGCTGCGAAGACCGGCGTGGTGCACAAGGGCACCGCCGACCGCAAAAAGTCGCGCCTGTCCGTCCGCCTCAACGCAGCGGCCAAGTAACGCCGTTCTTCCAGCCCGTCCGGGCCAACTGGAGGCGGATTGATCCATGGCCGAACTGCAACCGCTCACATCCTGCCCGCTCGGCGCGGCGGCAACCGTCGCCGAGATTCATGTTCCCTCCCCGGCTCGGGCGCGCCTGATGGAAATGGGCCTGCTCGTCGGCACCAAGATCGAATTGGTTCGCTTCGCACCTCTCGGAGATCCCGTCGAAATCAAGATTCGCGGCTATAATCTTACCCTGCGAAAACACGAGGCGGACCAGATCCTGGTACGCCTTGCAGCCAGCGCGTAATTCGCAATGAATTCCGCGGCAGCCAAGCACGACAGTGTTGAGTCCAAGAATCACACAGGGACTTATGTTGTACTGACGGGCAACCCCAACTGCGGCAAGACCACCCTTTTCAACGCGCTGACCGGCCTTCGAGCCAAGGTCGGCAATTACGCCGGCGTCACTGTTGAACGCAAGGAGGGCAAGCTGCTCGATGCGCCCGCACACGCGGATATCCGGGTTCTCGACCTGCCCGGCACTTACAGCCTCAGCCCGCAGTCCCTCGACGAACAGGTTTCCCGCGACGTCCTGCTGGGTCGCCTGGACGAACTTCCCGCCCCGGCCGCCATTGTAGTAGTGGTCGACGCCTCAAACCTGCAGCGGAACCTTTATTACGCCACCCAGGTGATCGAACTGGGATATCCCACGGTGGTGGCGTTGAACATGATTGATGTGGCCGAAACCAACGGCCAGCGCATTGAAGCCAGCCAGCTTGCCCAGGCCTTGGGGACGCCGGTTGTTCCGGTTATTGCAAGCACCGGCCATGGAATTACGGCATTGCGCGAGACGATTCTGTCGGCTTTGGCGAAGAATGCAGCGAACGCATCGGGCACGACGGCGGATGTTCGTTTTTGCGCATTGCCCCGGGAGTTTGCGAATGAGGTGGCGGAGATTTCCCGCGTGCTGTCCACGGCGTTTCCCGGGCGCCGCTCGCAAGCCCATGCCGAGGCGCTGCTGATCCTCAGCAATGAAAAGGCGCTCGCATCGAGCGCGAATCATTACCCGCCAGAAGTGTTGGATGCGGTTGAGGCGAGCCGCGGACGCCTCGAGAAGGCGGCAATCGATTGGAGAAGCCAGGCAATCGAAGGCCGGTATGCTGCTGTTTCGGAAATCCAGATGGCCGTCACAGCCGAACTTGCGCCGCCTGGAGAAACGTTCAGCGACAAGCTGGATCGCGTGCTCACGCACAAAGTGTGGGGCACGGTGATCTTCGTGGCGATCATGGCCGCGATGTTCCAGAGCATCTTCACGTTCGCCAGCATTCCGATGGATGCGCTGCAATCCGTCGTAGACTGGCTTGGAACCCGGGTTGGAGAACTGATCCCCGAGGGCGACTTGAACAGCCTGCTCGTGGACGGCGTGATTGCCGGCGTCGGCGCGGTGGTGGTGTTCCTGCCGCAGATTTTGCTGTTGTTCCTGTTCATCGGATTCCTGGAAGACACAGGTTATATGGCGAGGGCGGCGTTCCTGATGGATCGCCTGATGAGCAAGGTGGGACTGCACGGAAAGAGCTTCATACCCATGTTAAGTTCCTTCGCCTGTGCCATCCCGGGAATCATGGCGACACGCACGATCGAATCCCAGAAGGACCGGTTGGTGACGATCCTTGTGGCGCCGCTGATGAGTTGTTCCGCGCGGCTGCCTGTCTATACGCTCCTGATCGGCGCGTGCATTCCGGATCGCGTGGTGGCGAACCTCCGATACGATGTGAACGTCGGCTTCGGGAGCTTCAATCTGTTTGGATTCCTCGGAATGCAAGGGTTGACGATGCTTTCGATGTATCTCCTGGGAATCGTCGTTGCGCTCTTCATGGCCTGGATCTTCAAGAAGACGCTGCTCAAGGGTGAAACGCCCTTGCTCATCATGGAACTCCCGCCTTACAAGCGTCCGCTGTTGCGAATCGTGCTGCGGCACATGTGGGATCGATCCAAGATTTTCCTTCGCCGCGCGGGAACGGTCATTCTCGGAATCAATATCATTCTGTGGTTCCTTGCAACGTATCCGCGCGTGAACAGCCACGCCCTGAACATTCCGCGGGCGGCCGCCGAAGCGCCTGAACGCGGCTCTGAAATGCAGGTGCCGGACGTGTCTGGAACGATCCAGGGAGAAGTCGCCGGAGAACAGTTGCGCAACAGCTTTGCGGGTCGGATGGGCCGTGCGATTGAGCCGCTGATCGCGCCGCTCGGGTTTGACTGGAAGATCGGCATCGGCCTTGTCGCCTCGTTCGCTGCTCGCGAGGTGTTTGTCAGCACCATGTCCACGGTTTACAACGTGGCCGACGCAGAAGGCGGTGAAACCAAGCTGGAGGAAACCCTGCGGCAGCAGAAGCGGCCCGATGGCACGCCGGTTTACACGACCTTGACCGCGGTGACGCTCATGGTCTTTTACGTGTTCGCACTGCAATGCGTCAGCACGGTCGCCGTTGTTCGCCGCGAAACCAACTCATGGAAGTGGCCTGTGTTCCAATGGATCTACATGGGGCTCCTGGCCTGGGGATTTGCTTTCGCGACGCTTCATCTCGGGCGGATGCTTGGGTTTGAATAAGATCGAGCCCGCCCGTTGTCCCCTCTCCTTCGTCCCCGCTTTCTTTATACAATTCCCGGCTCGGCGGTGTCTATGCAGTGAAAACGTGAGCGAAGAAGCGCCAGAACATTGGAGTGCAGGACTTTACGAAGCGCGTGCCGCCGAACTGCTGCTGTATGGGCGCGCGCTCGGCTTGAGCCATGCCGAGGCCCAGGATGTTCTGCAGGAAACGTTTATTACGTTGCTTGAACGTCCAGTGGCGCCTTCCAAGCCTGGGCACTACGCCATTCGCACGTTCCGCAATCGCGTCCTCAATTACAGGCGCTCGATGTGGCGGCGCCTGGCGCGTGAACTGGAATCGCATCGATGGTTTGAGAAGCAGCCCGACCAAACCGCGGCGGCTGAGGCGGCAATGCGACACCTCCGTGAATTGCCTGTTGAGCAGCGTGAAGTCATTGTGCTGAAGATCTGGCATCACTACACGTTTGAGGAAATCGGCGAATTGCTGGAAACGTCGCCCAACACGATCGCCGGCCGGTATCGATATGGACTTCAAAAAATGCGGAACTGTTTGAAGGAAGCGGACTATGAACGAGATGAACCCAGTGGAAACGCAATTGGCTTCCTGGAAGCCGCGGCGCCCGTCGCCAAACCTTAAACGCAGGATTTTTCGGCAGCGCAGCGCCAATCCATCGCCCCGGTTGGGCATGCTGCAATGGGCGGCGCCCGTTGCCGCGTGCTGCCTGCTCACATTCCTGGTGCTGCGTGAAGGAGTGGACCCCCTGGTCAGCTCTGCGCACCCGTTTGCGACGGATCAGCCATCGCGCGCAGCGTCGATTCCCCCTTACGACGTGGGGCATGTGAACGCTCCGTTTGGAAATAGATTTGATTGGACAAACGCGGGCGCTTTCACTTCTAGTGTTGGCTCATTTTTGCCAGGCCGGGCGAACTGATTTACACGCATGGAAAAACCTAAACTGACCTCCGACGCGGTGCCGACCGCCGCCACTACGCCGGGAGTTCCCGTCGTTCCCCCGAAGCTGCCACCCCTTTTCAGACGAATCGACTGGCTCACCTTTGGGCTCACCTTCCTGGTTGTCTTCGCTGGATATTTCCTGACGCTCGCCCCTGAAATGACGCTGGAAGATTCCGGCGAACTCGCTGTCGCGTCGTACTACGCAGGCGTCCCCCATCCTCCCGGTTACCCGGTCTGGACGTTATACACGCATCTGTGGGCCATTCTACTTCCGATCGGAAATGTCGCCTGGCGGGTCGGGCTCGGCGTGGCGTTCTCGGGCGCCATTGCAGCAGGCCTGCTCGGCCTCGTTGTCTCGCGCGGCAGCAGCATGCTCATCGAAAGCATCGACGATCTCCGCACGATCAGGCGAAACATTGAAGGTGCGATCTGCCTTGTGACCGGCTTCGTTGCGGGCGCGCTCATCGGCTTCAACGGTTACATGTGGAGCCAGTCGGTGATTGTGGAAGTGTACCCGCTCAGCGTGCTTTCGCTCATGGGCGTCATCGCGTGCCTGATGCGCTGGCTATACGCGCCTCACCAGCATCGCTATCTCTATTATGCATTTTTCTGGTACGGCATCTGTGTCAACAACCACCAGTCCCTGCTCGTCATTGCAATGGGAATCCAGGTGCTCGTGTGGCTCGCGGAACCGAAGCTCGGACGGGAGATGTTCTTTTGGAACACGTTGATCTGGTTGCTCGGGTTGCTCGCGGGACCCTCAATGCTGGAAACCAACACGATGGTGAAGCTGATCTACAACCTGATCGGGATCACCTCGGCGGCACTGTGGATCTGGCTGGTTGTGCGCACGCAGAAGAAATCCTCGGAGTTTATCCGGGACGGCCTGATGCTGGCCACGCTCGGATTCATCGCGCTCTTTTTCGGCGGGCTTACGAATTACATCCCGCGGGTTAATTCCAGCGGCACGTTGTTTCTCATTGCGGTCGCAATCCTTGTCTCTGGCTTCTTCTTCGCCCGCTGTGCCCGGCAGACCGCGGCGCTGGGAAAACAGTGGTGGCATGTTCTTGCTTCGGGCCTGAGCTGGGCGGCCGGCATGGCATTCTACCTTTTCATGCCAATCTCGGGAGCAACGAATCCCCCGATGCAGTGGGGCTATCCGCGGACTTTGGACGGATTCATCCACGCCTTCACACGCGGGCAATATGACAAGATCAATCCGACGGGTGGCGCGGGCGACACCCTGTTCGAACAGATCGGCAACTTCTTCGCCACGTATTCGCTTCAGCTCTGGCGTTTCTTTGAGGGTCTGAGCACCGAGTTCGGGTTTTTATACCTCCTGATCGCGCTCGTGGTCTTCCTGTTTTTCCGAAAGCTGAAGCGGCGTGAGCGGGTGTGGATTCTCGGCATGGTCGCGCTGTTCATCTGTGTGGGACCATTCCTGGTCTGGCTGCTCAACTTCTCCTCCGACCGTCAATCCCTTGAACTGAACCGGGTATTCCTGACGTCCGCCCATGTGTTTGTCGCGATGTTTGTAGGCTTCGGCCTCAGCCTGGCAGCGGCTTCCATGTCGGTTCATTACAACTCATTGCGCAACGTATCGATCCTGGGCGGTTTGTGCGCGCTGGATTTCACAACCTTCACCCTCGCCCTGAACGCGCAGGAGGCGCTCAGCCCTGATGCCGCGACGGCGTTTGGCTTCATCAAGATCCTCTGCTGGATGGCGGCGCTTACGTGCATTGTGATCCTGTGGTACAAGGGCCTCGAGCGGGATCGCCAGCTGTCGTTCGGCATACCGTTGTTCTTCATCCTTATTTCGCTGGTGTTCTCCTGTTGGACACTGGTCGGAAAACCGGCTGCAATGGCGAATATGCGGGAGGCGCTGGCTGCGATTCCTCAGGCCTTCAATCCGGATCAATATGGCCTTCCGATTTACGCTGCCCTGCTGCTGGTGGTCGCATGCCTGGTCTACCTCGCTGCTGTTTTCGCTTCGCGCACACGGGCGCCCATGGCGGTAACACTTGCCGTGCTGGCCCTGATGCCGAGTTACGCCGTGATGACGCATTGGTTCGAAAATGAGCAGCGCGGACACTGGTTCGGCTACTGGTTTGGCCATGACATGTTCACCCCGCCGTTCAAGGACAAATCGGGTCAGCTCAGTTACGACGCGAAGGAGCGAACGGAAGCCGCGTCCGGTGCCAGCGGTAAACTCGTTTACCCCGAGATGGATCGGCACGCGATCCTGTTTGGCGGCACGGATCCCGGACGGTTTGCCCCGACGTACATGATCTTTGCGGACAGCTTCATCCCGAATTCCTGCAAGCCCGAGGTGGATCCTGTCTTCGATCGTCGTGACGTCTATATCATCACGCAGAACGCGCTCGCTGACGGCACGTACCTGCAGTACATCCGCGCGCACTACTTCCGAAGCGACGAATATAAGTACGACACCTATTTCTTCCAGGAACTGCTGCGCGGACCGGAAGAGCGCGACCGCGAAGGACGTTTCAATTATCAGACCAACCTGCTGGCCCGGCTCGCAGGCCGGGTCCTGGATGGGCCACTCAATGCCTGGGGCGCCCGCGTGGAGGCACGCCGTCGCAAGGAAGGTGTGTATCCGCCGAACGAGATCTACACGCCCACCCCTGAAGATTCACAACGCTGCTTCCAGCTTTACATCGAAGACGCCCAGCGCCGTCTGATGCATGACCAGCAATACCCCAACGAACCAAGGCAGGTTCGCCCGGGCGAAAACATCAATATCGTCGACAACCGCGTCCAGGTTTCAGGACAGGTCGCTGTCATGGCGATCAATGGCTTGCTCACAAAGGTCATCTTCGACAAAAACCCGACGAACGAGTTTTATGTGGAAGAAAGCTTCCCGCTGGATTGGATGTTCCCGCACCTGACGCCGTTCGGCATCATCATGAAGATCAACCGCCAGCCGATTCCCGAACTGACTGAGGAGATCATCGCGCGGGATCACCAATTCTGGAAGGACTACTCGACACGCCTGATCGGCGACTGGATTGATTACGACACGCCTGTCAAAGACATCGGCGCCTTTGCCGAGAAGGTCTACATGAAGCGCAACTTTGCGGGCTTCAAGGGTGATCGCAAATTCGTTCGCGATGATCAGGCGCAGAAGGCGTTTTCGAAATTGCGAAGTTCGATCGGCGGCATCTATGCGTGGCGCCTCGGCTTTTCATCGGGCGCACCGACGCCCGTCCAGTACCTGCCAAAGAGCGACGCCGAACGCCAGCGGCTCGTCCGCGAGGCGGAGTTCTCCTTCAAGCAGGCTTTCGCATTTTGTCCTTACAGCCCCGAGGCGGTGTTCCGTTATGTGCAATTGCTCGCGAACCTCGGCCGCATGGAAGACGCGCTCGTCGTGGCTGAGACCTGCCAGAAGCTGGATCCCTACAACGGGCAGGTTGGCAACCTCGTCGAACAACTCCGCTCGTCCACAAGTCGCGCAGCCGCGCCGCCGCAGCCACAGATTGACTTCGCACAACTCGAACGCGATGTGAGCGCGAATCCGACGAACTTCGTCAAGGCATTCGAACTCGCACAGAAATACTGGAGCGTGCAACAGACGGATCGCGCAATGCAGTTGCTGGACGGCATCGTGGCCCATCCACAGGCCGATGCGGCGATGGTCTTTCAGGTCGCCCGGATTTACGCGGAGCTGAACGTCGTTCAGCGGCTTGAACCCGCGCTCCAGAGGCTGGTCGCCCTGGCGCCCAATGAGCCTGAAGCGTGGTACAATCTGGCGGCGACAAAGGCCGCTTTGAACAAGCGAACCGAGGCATTGGCCGACTTGAAGCGGGCGCTGGAACTCAGCGTCCAGCGCAGGCAACAAAATCCCGCTGCGAATGACCTGCAGGCGGAGGCGGAGAAGGACCCCCGGTTTCAAGGACTCAGAACCGATGCGGCATTTACCAACCTGTTCCGCCGGTAAACCGGCGTTTGCAAACGGTTGCCGCGGCCCGTATTGTTCCCGCAGTACTCTATGAAACGGCGTTTCGTCTTCAGCATCGTCGCGGTCGTTCTCGCGGCAAACCTGTTCATCGGCGCACGGCTTTACATCAGCTCCGCCGAGGCGGCTCAAAAAGATTCGCCGTATCCCAACCTCAAGCTGTTCACCGAGGTGATGCAGAAAGTCCGCAAGGACTACGTGGATGGCGAGGAGATCAGCTACCAGGAACTGGTGTATGGCGCGCTGCAGGGAATGATCGATCGGCTCGATCCGCACAGCGAATTCATGGAGCCTTCGAAATACAAGGAACTGCAGAGCGACACACAGGGGCAGTTTGGAGGCCTGGGAATTATCATTTCGATGAAGGATAATTTCATCACTGTGGTCGCACCTGTTGAGGACACGCCCGGGTTCAAGGCCGGAATTTTGTCGGGCGATCGGATCACCCGGATCCAGGGCAGAACCACGGAGAACATGACACTCCAGGACGCGGTTAAATTCCTCCGCGGCGAACCCGGCACTGATGTCACAATCACTATTCAGCGGCCGTCCTCTGGCGAAACCAAGGACTACACCCTCAAGCGCGCCGTCATCAACGTCGACATGGTCAAGGACATCAACGGGCGAAAGGAATTTCCGCTGGGCGACAACAAGATTGGCTATGTGCGCCTCGTTCAGTTCGGGGAGAAAACGAGCGAGGATCTCGCCGCTGCATTGGCGAAGCTGAAGGCGCAGGGCATGCAGGCCCTCATCCTTGATCTGCGGTGGAACCCCGGCGGGCTGCTCGACCAGGCAGTTGAAGTGTGTGAGAAGTTTCTGCCGCGCGGGCAGCTGGTCGTTTCGACGGAAGGCCGTTACACGAACCAGAAGTTCACCGCCAAGGGACGCGGCGATGAGCTTCCGCATACGCCCATCGTCGTGCTCGTCAATATCGGCAGCGCCAGCGCATCGGAAATTGTGGCAGGCTGCCTGCAGGACTTGAACCGCGCGATCGTCCTGGGAGAGAAAACATTCGGCAAAGGTTCCGTTCAAAGCATCATCCCGCTCGATGACGGTTCGGCACTCCGCTTGACGACTGCCAAATATTACACCCCCAGTCACAAGGTCATTCATGAAGTGGGCATCACGCCCAACGTGATCGTCCCCGTTACTGAGGACGAGGAGCGCGACATCCTGCTGCGACGCACGCAGGGCGGCGTCGAAAGCCTGGACGGCGCGGATCGGGACCGGGTGCTGAATGCGCGCGACCCGCAGCTCGATCGTGCGATGGATCTTTTGAAAGGAATTTTGCTCTTTGGCGAACTCCGTCCTCAAAAAACCGGACCCTCAAAAATGGCTGCGGCCCAGGCGCGGGGGAATTAATCGCGGTCCTCTTTCCATCCTCAGTTCATGCTTGTGCTGGCGTTCGAAACCTCGTGCGACGAGACGAGCGCCGCAGTGATCCGAAACGGCGGGGTCCTTTCCAGCGTGGTCTCTTCTCAAATCGGGCTTCATGCTGAATACGGCGGGGTGGTTCCCGAACTCGCCGCGCGTGAACATCTGCGGAATCTCATTCCCATCACAAATGCCGCGCTGGCAAAGGCTGGAGTTCGCGCGTCAGACTTGGATGGATTTGCCGCCACGCAAGGGCCAGGGTTGCCGAGCGCTTTGATGGTTGGATTTCGCGCGGCGCAAAGCATGGCGTTCGTCCTGCGCAAACCGTTCCTCGGGATCAATCACCACGAGGCGCACCTCTATTCACCCTGGATCGTCGGCGACCCTCCCGCGGCAGATTTCGGCTCCTTTGAACCGAACGTGTCGCTGATCGTGAGCGGCGGGCACACCATGTTGATCCACGTTGTCAGCGAACTGCAGCATCGCCTTCTCGGTTCAACACTGGACGATGCCGCAGGGGAATGTTTCGACAAGGTCGGCAAGCTCATGGGCCTCCCCTACCCTGCCGGGCCCGAGATCGATCGGCTCTCCGCGAATGGAAATCCGAATGCATTTGATTTTCCACGACCGTTGATTCACGACGCGAATGACGATTTCAGTTTCAGCGGATTAAAGACGTCGTTCCGCTATTTCATACGGGACAACCCTGACCTGCTCAACTCGCCGCAAACCATTCGCGATCTGTGTGCGAGCGTTCAATCCGCCATCGTGGAAACGCTCGTCGCGAAAACGATGCGCGCGGCGAGGCGATTGAACGTGCGATGCGTCACGGCCTCAGGCGGCGTCACGTGCAATCGCTCGCTGCGGGCGAGGCTGGCGTCCGCGACGCAGCGGGAGAACCTGCGATTGAGGCTGGCACCGGGCGGCTTGTGCACAGACAACGCGGCGATGATTGGAATTCTTGCTGAACGCAAGTGGTTGAAGGGCGCGCCTGCGCAACCCGGGGACGATGTGCTGCCGTCCTGGCAATTGATTGCGTGAGTGCATAAATCGAAGACCTTTCTGCCTTAATCTCACGATTCTGGCGATTGACCCCTCTCCCAGCGCCATGCAGAATGCCGCCCGTCAACATGCTCACCATCGAGAAATATTCCATTGGGGTCGGAGATCGTTTTGCACAACAGGCGGAAGCCCAGTTGCGCGCGTGCTTGCTCGCCGCGGAAAAAGGAATCGAGGTGATTCCCGTCTGGAACAAGTCGAACCGCGAGCACATGATTGTGGGCTCCGAACCATCCAGTGTCCGGGCGGCTGCGGATGCCGCGGTCCAGCAACTCGGGTGGAAAAAGCCGCACCACGTTGATGCGGATCACATTCGCCTCGAGACCGTTGACCGTTTCGTCCCGCACTCGGATTTCTTCACGATTGACGTCGCTGACTCAATCGGAAAACCGGCACAGGCTGATGCCGTGAAAGCGTTTGCGGATCGCCACCCCGAACTGGCGGGTCGCGTCGACATACCCGGGGTTGAGGGCGGTATCAACGCCTCACGCGCTGAAGTCGAGCGCATCGCGAATAAATTTCTCTACGCAGTCCAGGAAGCCGCGGTCATTTACCGGCACATCGTGAAGGCGAAAGGGGAAGGCAAGTTCATCACCGAGGTTTCAATGGACGAAACCGATTCACCACAAACGCCCGTTGAGCTGCTCGTGATCCTCGTTGCGCTTGCGGATGAAAAGGTGCCGGTTCAGACGGTCGCGCCCAAGTTCACAGGCAGGTTCAATAAAGGCGTCGACTACGTCGGGGACGTGGCTCAATTTGAAAAAGAGTTCAACGACGATCTGTCCGTGATTCGTTTTGCGATCCAGAAGTACGGCCTGCCAGCCAGCCTGAAGCTGAGCGTGCATTCAGGCAGCGACAAGTTTTCGATCTACGGACCCATTCACCGCGCCATCAAACGGCACAACGCCGGACTCCACCTGAAGACCGCGGGAACGACGTGGCTCGAGGAGATCATCGGGCTTGCCGAGGCGGGGGGGGAAGGACTGGCGCTCGCACGCAACATCTATGCGCAGGCCCTCGAACATATCGACGAACTCTGCGCCCCCTATGCGACGGTTATTGATATCGATCGCGCGAAGTTGCCGTCCCCGCAGGATATCGCGGGCTGGGACGCCGCGCGTTTCGCGGCATCCGTGCGGCATGACCAGAAATCGCCCCACTTCAATCCGCACGTGCGCCAGCTGTTACACGTAGGATTCAAGGTGGCCGCGAAAAAGGGGGACACGTATTTGAACCTCGTGCGCCAGTGTTCCGAGACCATTTCCAGGAACGTGACGGGCAACCTTTACGAGCGGCATCTCAAGCCCGTTTTCCTTGGACTGTAGTCACCGCACCTTCACCGCAAGCAGGGCGAAAAACGACTAAAAGGGCGGTCTTCGCCCGACGCATCCTTCGTTCCGGCACCGCGGAAAACTCGGATATATTTCTGGCCCGTACAGCCTAGGGTGTTTAACCCACTAGGAGTTTGGAGTCAGGACGCTACAGGTATTAACCACTCGTCCCAAAAACATCCAAGAACGACCACATGCGAAATCTTTCCAAATTTCTGCTAACGCTTTTAACATTGGCTGCGATGTCCGCGTCGGGCGCTGTCATCCACCGATATTCTTTCAACGATCCCGGCCCTTCAACAGTGCAGGATTCGGTCGGGACCGCGCATGGAACCCTTCGCGTGAAAGGCACTGGCACGGCGACGCTGGACGGCTCACAGGTGAATCTCGGCACTGACGGCACGCCCGAGAATGGCGGATATGTCGATCTTCCAAACGGCCTCGTCTCCGGGCTCACGAATATCACCATCGAAGGCTGGGTCACCTGGACCGCCGGCGGAACCTGGGCTCGCATCTTTGACTTCGGCACAAACAGCGTCGGGGAAGACACGACCGGGAGCCTCACAATGGGCGATGGAGGAAACTATCTCTTCCTGACACCACAGGCGGGCGGCACGCTCCTCCCGCGTTTCACGGCCAGCGACACATTGCCTGGCTTCAACAATGAAACGCCTGTCCTGAATTCGCCGACCATTTTTCCATCCGGGGTTGAAACCCATTTTGCCGTCACTTACGGTCCGTCCGGCGCCAGGCTGTTCATCGGCGGCCAGGAGGTTGCGAGCGGTGTGGTGACGATCCCTCTTTCCAGTATTCGCGACGTGAACGTCTGGCTCGGACGAGCCAACTGGAACGATCCTTTCCTGGGAGGCAGCTACAATGAATTCCGAATTCACAACAGCCTGCTGACACTTCAGGAGCTGAATGCCAGCGCATTCCTCGGCGGACCCGATACAATGAATTACAACCCCGGCGCGGTTACATCGGTCAGCCTGGTGTTGCAGAATTCCATGGTTGTCGGCGCCACGCAAAATGCAGTCATCAATGCCGGTTTTGCAAATCTCGGCGGGCTTCAGCTTTCGGGCGCGGACGTGACACTGACCTCGTCCGCCACCAATGTGATCAGGATCACGCCTGGCGGGCAGCTCGTTGCGCTCGCGCCTGGCACGGCAACGATTACGGCCGCGGTGGGTGGAATGAGCAACAGCGTTCCCGTAACTGTCGCCACAGGCGTCGCGACCCTGGAGCACCGTTACAGTTTCAATGAAACCGCAGGCGCGACCACCGTCACCGATTCAGTTGGCGGAATGCATGGCACGGTCTTCGCAGGTCCGACGGGAACGAACATCACGTTTGGCACGGGCCAGGCCGATTTCCCGGGGGCGAGCAGCTACACGTTTGCTCCCTACATCGACCTTCCCGATGGAATTATCTCCAGCAAGACCAACGTTACCGTCGAGGTCTGGTTCACCTGGCGCGCTGCGGCCAACAACACGCGCATCTTTGACTTCGGAAGCAGCCTCAAGGGGACCGATCCGAACGTTGCCGGCAACGGATTGGAATATTTCTTCCTGACACCCCGCAGCGCCGCCAACCAGGGCGTGCGTGTCGCCGCGCGCTCCGATTCCAGTGCAGCTGAGAATCCCAACCTGGTGGGGCCACAGTCAAGCCAGCCCCCGCTCAACCAGGAGGTTCACGTTGCGGTGGTGCTCGCACCCGAAAGCAACTTCTCCCGCATTTATTACAATGGAATTCCCGTTGCGTCCGGTCAGGCCCCATGGGCACTCGCGCTTCTCGAAGACATCAACAACTGGATTGGCATCTCGCAATGGAACGATCCGATCTTCAACGGTCGAATCAACGAGTTCCGCATTTACGAGGGGGTGATGAACGACGTGGATATCGCGATGAGCCGCAAGGCAGGCCCCAATGCGCTCGCTGTTTCACCTGGCAACCTGGTGTCGATCCAGGCGCAACCTGCGAATCTGCTGATTGGTAATCCCCTGGGCATGCAGGCAGTGCTCCTGGGAAATTATCAGAACGTGACAAATGTCGATATCACCGGCCTCTCCGGCGTCACGCTTCAGAGCGCAAACACGAACATCTTCACCGTAAACGCACTGGGGCTTCTCACGCCCCGAACCTTTGGGACTGCCAACCTTGTCGCTTCCTACCAAGGCATGTCTTCCACCTCGACGGTTAGCGTCCTGTCACCTGTATCATTGCAACTGGACCTGACGAACACCCTCTATGCAGGCGGAATAGCGAGCAACGCAGTGCTGCGGGCGAACTTCGGCGGAAGCGTTACGAACATCAACGTCAATGCCTTCACGAATGTCACGTTCACCTCGGCAAACACAAACATTGCCACCATCACCGCGGCGGGCGCGGTCACGCCGATCAATGTCGGCACAACGACAATCATCAGCACCTATGCGGGATTCACGAACCAGTTCACGTTGAACGTCGTGCAACCTCCGGGTTCCTCACCCGCGACGCTCGTGCATCGCTACAGCTTCAACGGCACCGGCACTGAAATCACCGACCTGGTCGGGAATGTAAACGGCACCCTGATCAACACGACCCTGCCCGGGACCGGCTCCGCCACGTTCGCGAACACAGCCATTCCCAGCAATGATCCGAACGTTCAATGGGTCGATTTCGGCCAAACACTGATCCCTGCGGGAGTGAGCAATGTGACGCTGGAAGCCTGGTTCACGCCTGGCTTTTACGCGCCCGTTGGCACCGACCAGGGCAACTGGGTGTTCAACCTCAACGATACCGTCGAAGGATCCGCGACGACGGGACAGTATCTCTTCTACAGCCCGTGGGGTGCAGGCGGAGGCGCAAACCGCCAGCAATACCGCTGGGCGCGAGCGGGCTTCAACAACGAAGTCGGCGTGAACGTCGGCGCCAATGGCAGCGGCCTGACCAACGGCCAGCATCACGTGGCGGTGGTCATCGACGCCTTGAACCGCACCTTCTCGCTGTTCACCGACGGCGCGCTGCTGGGCCGTGTCAGCTACGATGCAACATTTGACCTGACGGCGCTCACAACTGCATGGCTCGCGCGTTCCAGCTACCCGGATGTGGGCTTCACGGGTTCGATCACCGAATTCCGCGTTTACAACGGCGCGCTGTTGCAATCTCAAATCGCGGCCAACATCGCAGCGGGTCCGGATACAATCGTCTCCCCCGGAGCTTCCTTGTCCATCAACCTTGTTGGAAACAGCGTCCAGATACGCTGGCCCGTTAGCGGAAGCGCCGGCGCAGTGCTCCAGGGAACGACGGCGCTTGGAACCGGCGCCAATTGGACCACGAACGGCATCCCCGCTCCCACCGTTGTGAACGGGCAGAATCAGGTGACCATCCCGGCGAGCGAAACAAGCATGTTCTACCGCCTCGTGCGGTAAAGACCGAGCCTCCTTTTAACTCACGAGCGCGAAGGCGATCCTTCGCGCTTTTTTTTGCTCAGCACCCCATGGAAAATTTTATTGGTGCCATGCCGTCGCATGCCGTGTAAAACGTCGGCGCTATGTTTTCGCTGCAACGATTGCTCGGAAAGGAAGACATGTTCTTCCGGCTTCTGGAAGCCAGTGCCCAGGAAGCGCGCAACAGCGTCCAGACGCTGATGAAACTGAGCACCTCGCTGGATCAGCCAGCTTCCTTGGAGGAATTCGCCGTCGCCCGGCGCAAGGACAAGCAAATCACCCGAGAAATTACGGAAGCAGTTTACACGACGTTTGTGACCGCCCTCGAGCGCGAGGATATTGAGGCGCTGTCCAATGCGCTCTACAAGATTCCCAAGACGGTTGAAAAATTCGGGGAACGGGCGCTTCTGGCAGCACAACACGTTCGAGGTGTGGATTTCTCGCCGCAAATCGCGCTCCTCGACAAGGCCACCGTGACCGTCGTCGAAATGGTGAAGAGCCTCTCGCGCGGTGTGAACCTCGAAGAGATTCGCGCGCTCAACAGCAAGCTTCAGCAGATCGAAGGCGAAGCAGACGATACCATCATGGGCATTTTCAAGGATTTATTCAGCGGCCGCCACGATGCCGTCAAGGTCATCGTCCTCAAGGATCTTTATGAGCTTCTTGAAAAAGTGGTGGATCGCTGCCGCGACGCGGGGAACGTCATTTCTCACATCGCGTTGAAGAATTCCTGACGCTGCCATGACGCTCGTCCTTTCGGTCATCCTGGTAGCGCTGATCTTCGAATACATCAATGGCTTCCACGACACGGCGAACTCCATTGCCACTGTCGTTTCAACCAAGGTATTGACCCCGCGACAGGCCGTGGTTCTGGCCGCTTCGACCAACCTGCTGGGCGCCCTCTGGGGAACCGCCGTCGCGAAAACGATCTCTTCGGGATTGGTCGATTCAAAGATCGTGACACTTTCTTCCGCCGTGATCATCTGCGCCTTGATCGGCGGCATCGTGTGGAACCTGATCACATGGTGGTTCGGCCTGCCATCCAGTTCCAGCCACGCGCTGATCGGCGGCTTGTGCGGCGCCGCCGTTGCCGCAGCCGACAATAACTGGGCCGCGCTGATCTGGTCCGAGCCTCACGCGGACCATTGGTGGATGGGCAAGGGCCTGCTCTGGAAGATCGTGATTCCCATGGTTCTGTCCCCGTTTGCAGGATTCATAATTGGCTTCATTGTGATGGCAATCCTTTACGTCCTGCTGAGGAACTGGCGCCCCGTTACGGTTAACCGTACCTTCGGCAAACTCCAGTTGCTGAGTGCCGGTTACATGGGCTTCAGCCATGGCACGAACGATGCCCAAAAAACCATGGGAATCATCGCGCTCGCCCTCGTCAGCGCGACTGCAACGGGGAGCCTGGACAATGCGCCGGGCTGGCTGTCTTTCCTGTACACACCTCCGCCAGCGCCGGGAAAGACGGTGGAGATCGCCTTGTGGATCAAGGTCATCTGCGCGCTGACAATGGCCGCAGGAACCGCCGCCGGCGGCTGGCGCATCATCAAGACGCTGGGTCATAAAATGGTGAAACTTCAACCAGTTCATGGCTTCGCCGCGGAAACGACTGGGGCAACCGTCCTTGCAACCGCAGCACATTTCGGCATGCCGGTCTCCACCACCCATGCGATTACCGCGTCCATCATGGGGGTCGGTTCAGCCAAGGCCTTTAATGCTTTGAAACTGACGGTCGTGGAGCAAATCATGTGGGCCTGGGTGCTCACCATCCCCGCGAGCGCCTTCGTCGCCTACTCCCTCGTGACCGTCCTCAAGATGTTTGGATGGCATCAGTAGCCGTTCCGTCCTCCCGCATCCGATTATGCCCGACTCGCAGCTAAACGTTCTCGCCGTCGCAGGAAGCCCCAGGACGCGATCCGTGACGCGAATCATCATCAATGAAATCGCGAAGGAACTGACGGCGAACGGATGTGCCGTCGATGTTCTCGACCTCCAGGCCGAACCACTTCCGCTCTATAACCCGGACACTGCCTATGCCGCGCCAGGTTTCAAGGCCCTCCAGGCGCGGGTGCATCGGGCTGATCTGTTTATCCTCGGGTCCCCCGATTACCACGGCAGCATCAGCAGCACGCTTAAGAATTTCCTCGACCATTTCTGGCATGAATTTGCGGGCAAGTTGATCGTGCCCGTCGTTGCCTCGCACGAGAAGGGCCTCACCGTCGTGGATCAACTCCGGACGGTCGCGCGGCAGTGCTACGCCTGGACGCTTCCTTACGCCGTGTCGTTCTCAGAACATGATTTGAAGGAAGGCAGGGTGGTCAGCGAAGTGTTCCAGAAACGATTGGAAATGATGCTGCGCGATGCGCGGGTGTACGGCCAGCTTCTGGCGCAGCAACGCCGCGCCGATCTCGCAGGATCCGAAGCCGGGTTCCTGGCAAAACACCGCAAAACCTAGAACAGTCCCGCTGAACTTTCGCAAAGCGACTGCCAGCGCTCGACACCTCGATCAGCTTTTGGAAGACTTCGCGCCCGTGAAACAATCGATCGTCACTCTCGACATGGAAGGCGTCCTCACGCCGGAAATCTGGGTCGCCGTTGCGGAAAAGACGGGCATCCCTGCACTGCGCCGCACCACGCGCGATGAACCGGATTACGACAAATTGATGCGGTATCGCATCGATATCCTCGACCAGCACGGCATCAAGTTGATCGACATCCAGAATGTCATCGGAACATTGAAACCGCTGCCCGGCGGAAAGGAATTTCTCGACGAACTGCGCACGCTCGTTCAAGTGATCATTCTCTCCGACACCTTCGAGCAGTTCGCACAGCCATTGATGCGGCAGCTTAACTGGCCCACGCTTTTCTGCCATCGATTGAACGTCGAGAACGGCCGTATCGCCGGTTACCAGCTGCGTCAGCCAAACCAGAAACAAAAATCGGTGGCGGCATTAAAATCGCTGAATTACCGCGTCATCTCAGCGGGAGATTCCTACAATGACACCGCGATGCTCGGTGAGGCCGACGTTGGATTTCTTATCCACGCGCCTGAAAACGTGAAATTGGAGTTTCCTCAATTCAAAGCCGTGGACTCCCATGCAGAGCTGCTGCGGCTGATTCAGGCGGAACTCAAGGGCTAGGCGGATTACGGGGCGCTGAGGCGTTTCAGGAGGTCGAAGGAAAAAATCCCGCTGTTGTGGCCATCCTTCCAGCGGGGCTGGATGCCGTAGCCGCCGACGACCTGCATCGAGGCGAGCTCGAATGCTGGAGGCGTCAGCACGCGATTCGGGCCTTTGTGCAGCTGGCCCATGATATCCACTTCGCCTTTGCAACCTGCGCAGGGACAACTACGACGCAGCTTCTCAAGCGGAACGAAGCTTTCTGTCTGATCAGACCACTTGATCGCCAATTCATTCCCGATCTGTTGGATATCGGCCGGTTGCATGGGCGCACGTTAATTGGGTATTCGAGCGGGCTCAATCTCCTAAACAACGGCCTTGCCCGAATGGGCGCGATTTGCGGGGATCCGGGCGAAGCCTCTCCGCGGCAGGGTGGTAGAAATACTGACAAAAAAACTCTGGAACAATCCAGGTCAAGGCGCATCATACAACCAGTTAGAAGAGAAAAACCAAACCCGTA
The DNA here is from genome assembly GCA_035629175.1 of Verrucomicrobiia bacterium. Classification (NCBI taxonomy): domain Bacteria; kingdom Pseudomonadati; phylum Verrucomicrobiota; class Verrucomicrobiia; species Verrucomicrobiia bacterium. Next base: position 93,634 of record DASPIL010000058.1, read on the forward strand.
GTTGCATGGAAGTCGCGCGCGCGCTGCCGTGTGTACTGCAAAACAGAAAGAACGCCATGAAGAAGCTTTTCCTTTCGCTCGGTATGGCATGCAGCCTGATCTCGGCACAGGCAGCCGTTTACGTATTCGACGCCGATCTGTCAGGCCTGACAGAAAGCCCGCCCAATGCTTCGCCTGGAATTGGCTATGCACTGTTCCATTACGACGACACAGCAAACACGTTGCATGTGGATGTTTTGTTCGGCCGTTTGATGGGAACGACCACTGCCGCTCATATTCATGCGCCCACTGCGCTGCCATTCACCGGAACCGCGGGTGTCGCAACGACGGTCCCGAACTTTGCCGGATTTCCTACAGGCGTGAATGTCGGCTCGTATGAGACGCTGTTAGATCTGACCTCCGCAAGCAGCTACAACCCGGCGTTCATCACTGCAAACGGTGGAACAACAGCGGGTGCGCAAGCAGCGTTGGTCGCTGCGATGTTTGCCGGACGCTCCTATCTGAACATTCACACGACAGCGTTTCCGGGCGGAGAAATCCGCGGATTCCTTACGCTGGTTCCTGAGCCCAGCAGCTTTGCGCTTCTCGCGTTGGGCGGTGCCGCCCTGGCCGCCTTCCGCGCCAAACGCCGCGCCTGATCGCTCATACTGTTTCGCAAATCGCAGAGCCTTCGAAAGAAGCTCTGCGATTTTGCTTTTTTTCGAGGGAAACAGCCGGCCGCCGCGACGTAAAAGTACTGAACAGATTCTTCTGGAACAAATTACGCCCGGGAGCATCATACGTTCAGTCAGAGAGAACCAAACCCGCAGTCACACGGAACACGCCGTTTTGCCCCTGTGCTGCTCAACCGCCGAACCGGCGAACATCGTTAATCGAACAGTCAGAAAAACCGGGAGCCCTATGAAGAAGTTAATTCTTTCCCTTGGAATGGCGAGTTGCCTCGTCTCCGCTCAAGCGGCCGTTTACATTTTCGACGCCACCCTCACAGGCGCGAACGAAAGCCCAGCCAACGCATCCCCTGCATTCGGGTATGCTGTGTTTCAATACGACGATGCAGCGCATTCGCTGACGGTCCAGGCACTGTTTGCAGGACTGATCGGCACGACCACTGCAGCTCACGTCCACGCACCCACCGCCCTGCCCTTTCAGGGAACGGCCAGCGTCGCAACCACGGTTCCGAACTTTGCAGGGTTCCCGACCGGCGTCACCCTCGGTTTGTATAACAACACTCTCGATCTGACTGCTGCCTCCAGCTACAACCCCGCATTCGTCACTGCCAACGGTGGGACGACCGCCGGCGCCGAAGCAGCACTGGTAGCCGCAATGTTCGCGGGCCGGTCCTATCTGAACATCCACACCACGCAGTTTCCTGGCGGTGAAATTCGCGGATTCCTCACACTCGTTCCCGAGCCGAGCTCCTTCGCATTGTTGACGCTCGGTGGTGCCGCATTGATGGGTGTTCGCGCCCGGCGCCGCGCCTGATCCTTTTCCGGCCAATCATCGCAGAGCTCTCCAGCTCTGCGATTTTTTTTGCCCTGGCACCTGCCTGCTTGCAGCCAGGCTCCATTCCTCGCCGTGATTCACTAAAATTCCCCGCGCAACGACAAACTAATCTTCAGCCTTGAACGAGCGCGAAATCAATTCCCTGACCGCCTGCCTCGGATCCTTGGCCTCGTAGAGAATCGAATGAACTTCATCAATGATCGGGGTCGGCACTCCTTTTTCCTTCGCCAATCGATGCGCGGACCGCGCCGTCGGATAGCCTTCCGCAAGTTTCGGATGCGATGCCTGAATGGCTGGCATCGTCTCTCCGCGTCCCAACCGTTCGCCCAGGTCCCTGTTCCGGCTCTGGCGTGAAAAGCAGGTCAGCATGAGATCGCCGAGTCCGCTCAGCCCGGCGAAGGTTTCCGGCTGTGCTCCGCACGCGACCCCAAGCCGGCGCATTTCCGAGAGCGCACGCGTAACAAGACCTGCCTTGGTGTTGTCGCCATAGCCCAGCCCATCGCTCACTCCCGCCGCGATTGCGATCACATTTTTCAGTGCGCCGCCATACTCCACACCCAACACATCCGTGGACCGATAAATCCTGAACTCAGGGCGATGAAACAGACCCTGCACTGTGCGTGCGGTGCCATCGCTTTCGCACGCGCAGACCACAGTTGTCGGAATGCCCAATGCCACCTCGCGTGCAAAGGTTGGGCCGGACAAGGCGACCACGCGATCCGCGGGCGCATGCTCCCGCAGTATGCGGCTCATGGTTTCGCCGGTGTCGAATTCAATGCCCTTCGTCACGCTCACGAGCACGCCTGGATGGGATTTAAGCCGGCTCGCCACCTCACGAAATGCCTGCGAGGGAATTGCCAGGATCAGACACTCGCGACCGGCGACTGCCTTCGCAAAATCCGATTCAACTTTCCAGTCCGTTGGCAGGGGGACTCCAGGCAGATACTTTTCATTGCTGCCCCGCAGTATGTCCTGCAGCCCTGCGGCCTTGATATCCCACAGCGTGACGGAGTTGCCGTTTTCGTGCAGAACTTTGGCAAGCGCAGTGCCCCACGCGCCCGCGCCAAGAACAGCGACCCTCATCTCGCCCCTCCTGTCGCGGTGACTTTTCTTCCGATTTTGTTTTCAGTTCCGTTCATCAGCCGCTGAATATTGTTTCTGTGTTTGAAAATTGCCAGCGCGCCCAAAGCTGTGGTGACAACGCCCAGCAGCATGCTGTCCTGCGTCAACCAGACTGCCGTCGGCAAGGCAATTGCCGCCGCGATGGAAGCGGCTGACACATATCGGGTGATCAGCGCAACAATGAGCCACGCCATCAGCGCAACCGATACCGCGATGGGAGCCAGTGCAAGATAAACTCCGGCCGTGGTGGCGATTCCCTTGCCTCCTTTAAACTTGAGCCAGCACGTGTAGTTGTGCCCCAGGACCGCGCAGATTCCAGCGGTGATGCGCAGCCAATTCAAATCGACTGTGGCGACATCCAGCAAGGGAGCCAGGAGCGCGACCAACCACGATGCAGCCGCATAACCTTTGAGCGCATCAATGAGCAGGACAAATGTGCCCGCCGGTTTCCCCAGCACGCGAAACGCGTTCGTCGCCCCAATGTTCCCGCTGCCAACGCTGCGAATGTCGATGCCCCTCGCCTTCGCCACCAGGTATCCCGTCGGAATGGATCCGAGCAGATACGCGGCGACGGCGACGGCTGTATACGTCAGGACTGGCACGGGCGATACTGTATGAGCCTCGTGCGCGTCCTTTAAAGTCGAAAATTGATTCGTGATCGCCCGTGCTCGTTGGCATGATCTTCCGGCGCCACATTGGCGCGCAACGCAACATGTCACTCATCAAAGTCGCTGTCCTGGGAACGGGTTCGCTCGGCAAGGAACACGCGCGCATCTATTCAGAACTGGCAGCAGCGGGATCAGTGGAGTTCACGGGGATCTTCGACGCAAATGCCGACACCGCCCGGCGCATCGCAGCGAAACATAACGTCCGGATGTTCAGTTCAGTTTCCGAAGCGGCGGCTGCCAGTGATGCCGTCAACATCGTTACGCCAACCACGACACATTTCGATCTCGGCCGGCAGTTGCTGGCTGCCGGAAAGCATGTGCTGGTGGAGAAGCCGATGACAGACGACACCGCACAAGCGGCGGAGCTGGTTCAGCTGGCGCAGGAACAGAATTGTGTCCTGCAAGTCGGTCACGTGGAACGATTCAATCCCGTCTTCAATTATCTTCAATCCGTCGCCACCGAACCGCGCTTCATCGAGACCCACAGACTCTCCCCCTACCCCGCCCGCTCGACTGACATTGGCGTGGTTCTCGACCTCATGATTCACGACCTCGATGTTGTGCTGGCGTTCGTGCAGTCACCCGTGACGAATGTCGATGCAGTGGGAATTCCCGTTCTGAGCCGCTCGGAAGACATTGCAAATGCCCGGCTTCGCTTTGCCAACGGTTGCGTCGCCAACGTCACCGTGAGCCGCGTCAGCCCGGAGCGCATGCGAAAAATCCGGGTTTTCAGCGGCGGGGAAATCGCAAGTTACATTTCGCTCGATTATCGCGCGCAGGAGGGATTCATTTACCGCATCGCGCGTGACGGCGAGGAAGAAAGTTCCATCCTCAAAAAGCTGCTCGCGGCGAAGCTGGGCGTGGGCAAGGACTCTGCAATTGTAAGTGAATTTGGGGGCAAACGCATTGTGCGGGAGCCTGTCCCAATCACGAAGGAGGAGCCGTTGAAGCTCGAACTGCAGCACTTTGTCAAATGCGTCCAGGAAAAGCAGACACCTCTTGTCAGCGGCGCGTCAGCCAAGCGAGCACTCGACCTCGCGTTCGAAATCACACGCCTAATCCAGCAACAGGCCTGACGCTGCATGAAGCCGCTTCGCATCATGATCATTGCCGGGGAGGCAAGCGGCGATGCGCACGCAGCGAAGCTTGTGTCCGCTCTGCGCGACGAGCTGGCAGCGCGTCCTGATGTCTGCCCGGATCAACCTCAACCGCTGCGCACTGCGCTTGCACCCCGCTTCTTTGGCGCTGGCGGTGAGCGCATGCAGGCGGCAGGCGTCGAACTCGCACTTGATCTGACCCGCCACTCGGTGATCGGACTCTCCGATGTCCTGCGCAGCTATTTCAAATTTCGAAGGCTGTTTCGCCAGCTGCTCCGCCTGGCACTGGAACGGCAGCCAGACGTCATCATCGGCGTGGACTACGGCGGATTCAATTTGCGCTTTGGCCGGGCCATCCGCCGTCATGCGGGTTCAACGGGATCATTCAATAACTGGCGTCCGAAATTAGTCCAGTTTGTCTCACCCCAGGTTTGGGCATCACGCGCGGGCCGGGCGTTTCAATTACAGCGCGACTACGACCTGCTTCTCAGCATTTTTCCGTTCGAAAAATCCTGGTATGCCGCGCGCGTCCCGCGTCTGCGCGTGGAGTTCGTCGGCCATCCTCTTCTGGACCGCACGCCGGATATCACGAATGCCACCGAACAACCTCCTGCTTCCAACCTCCTGCTGTTGCTTCCCGGCAGCCGCCAGGGCGAGGTGAAGCGGCATCTTCCCGTCATGCTGGCCGCGATGAAACAGATCAAGGCCGCCCGTCCCCAGATCGAAGTCCTGATCGTTCTACCAGACGCAGGTTTGGCCAGCCTTGCACGATCCGTTGGAAGTCCAGCCGATGTCCAAATTCAAATCGGCAACCTTCACGGTGCGCTGTCGCGGACAGCGGCGGCCATTGCTTCGACAGGAACCGTGACGATGGAATGTGCACTGTTTGGCGTCCCGACGGTGACGCTCTACAAAACCTCGTGGAGCACGTACCAGGTTGGAAAACGAATCGTAACGGTGAAGTCACTCACGATGCCGAACCTGCTGGCAGGCAAAACAGTTTTCCCCGAATTCATCCAGGATGCAGCGACTCCAGCGAATATTGCCGGGGCAGCCCTCGATCTGCTTGGCAACGCCGAACGCCGCGGGTCGATTCAGCACGACTTGGCGAACATCGTCAACTCACTGGGCGGGCCCGGAGCCATGCAACGCGCAGCCCGCGCAATCGTGTCGCTCCTCGGGGATTGATTCAACGGCAGGTTTGCACTATGCATCGCACCTTGAAAAAAGTCGGCCGCCCAGAGATTCCGCGCAAGACGATCTACCGCCTGTCGGTGTATCTGCGGTGCCTCGCGCGCCTCAAGGATAAGAATATCCAGACCGTTTCCAGTGAAGCCCTCGCCAAGGTTGCTGGAGTGAAATCAACGCAACTGCGGAAGGATCTCGCGTACTTCGGACAGTTCGGAACACGCGGGCTCGGCTATGACGTTGCGCAATTGTCGCAGATGATTTCCGATGAGCTGGGAACCACGCGGCTGCAGCCTGTAATCCTGGTTGGCGTCGGCAATCTGGGCCTGGCGCTGCTGTCGTACCGGGGATTTGAGAAGGAAGGGTTCGAGATCGTCGCGGCTTTCGATGCCGATCCGCGGCGGCGCCGCGACACGCGTTATACGCAGCCGCTGCTGGACATGGAAGAAATGCCAGAGTTCATTCACCAGCACCACGTGCGAATGGCGATCCTGGCCGTGCCAGCAGCAGTCGCTCAGGAAGTTGCAAACCAACTCGTTGAAGCAGGCGTGGTTGGCATCCTCAACTTCTCGCCGATTGTGCTTTCGGTTCCGGAGGAAGTCATGGTGAACAACGTGAATCTCGCCATTGAGCTGGAGAACCTGAGTTACTTCATCCAGGAATAAAAACGCGGTGATCGCGCGATCACCGCGTTCCTTCAAGCATCAGGATCCGCCGTCCGTTCAGCTTCCAGCCGCTGTTTCAGTCGGTTCGATGGCAGCTTTCTTCTTGCGCGGTTTCTTAGCGGGCTTGGCCGCGACGGGCGCTTCTTCCGTTTTGTCTGGCAGGTACAGATAACGCCCGCAACTGTCGCACAATTGAATATCCTCGTTGCGCATCAGGGTATTGATGGTGCCGATCGGCAGGCGCATCTGGCAGCCGCCGCAGACCTGGTTTCGAATGACGGCCACGCCTTTCTTCCCGCGAGCGATGAGGCGGGAGTAGTGCCCGAGAATTGGTTCCGGAACCCCGGCGCGCAATTCGGTAATTTCCCTGGCTTCGGCCGCAGAGGGAGTGCGGTCGAATTCAAGAGTCTGAAGTTTCAACAATTTCGAGATGATCGAGTTCATAAAAGTGCGGCAAAGGCGCCAACATTATCTTCAGGGATGCTCGTGTGCGAGATCCCGGTGGATTCCGGCCCCAGCATTCTTCTCGGCGAGAAGGTGAGCCGCACGGGCCAGTGAAGCGTCCATGTCGCCACAGACATTATCCATCCCCAGCCGATCCAACAAGCCGGAACGGGTCAGTGCAAATAAAGGTTGCGAGTGCGGACCGCACAAAATCAGCTCCTTCTTGTGCTTTCGAAGCTTCTCCAGCAGGTCTTCCAGAGCGTCCAGTCCCGTCGCATCCAGCGCCAGCACGTCCCGCATCCGGAGAATCAGGACGTCAGGCAGCTGCCCGGCACGGCGCAAAGAAGACTCCAGCTTGTCCGCGGCACCAAAGAAAAACGCGCCGAATACCCGGAAGACGACGACTCCCCGCGGAATGACCCTGCCCTCAGCGCTTTGCTGCGGGGAGTTTGCGAGCGTGATCTCTTCGTCGGCTGTGACCTGGGAGGCATCTGAAAGGCGCTTCACGAGGAGCGCGGACGCCAGCACGAGCGAGGTGCCCACGGCAACCGGCAGGTCCGTCACCACCGTCAAAATAAACGCGCACAGGAATACCGCCACATCGCTCCGAGGCCAGCGTCGGAGGCGTGCAAACTGATGCCATTCGCCCATCCGCAGGGCTACCACGACCAAAACCCCGCTCAAGGCAGCCAGCGGAATATGCCGTGCGAGCGGCGCGGCCAGCAGCAGCACTCCCAGCAGCACCAGGGCATGCACAATTCCAGCGATGGGCGAGCGTCCCCCATTTCGAACGTTCGTCGCCGTGCGGGCAATGACGCCCGTCACGGGCATGCCCCCGAAGAATCCCGACGCTATGTTCGCAATCCCTTGCGCCATGAGTTCCTGGTTTGAATCGTGGCGGTCGTCAATCATCCCATCGGCAACCACCGCGCACAGCAACGATTCAATGGCCCCGAGCACCGCAATTGTCATCGCAGCGGGAAGAAGCGCCCGCCATTCGTCAAAGGGAACCGACGGCCAATGCGGTCCCGGCAACTTCCGCGGCATGTCGCCAAACGCGGTCCCGAGCGTCTCGATCCCGAACCGTTCCGGCAGGTGAAACCAGGCCGCCGCCGCCGCCGCCGCGGCAATCACTACAATCGAGCCAGGCAACTTCCTGCCAAGGTTCCGGGGCCAGAACCAAATCAAGAGTGTGCAGGAGAGAGCCACAATCAAAGTGGGCCAGTTTGGATGAAAGTTTCCAGCAAGCACGTGAAACTTCTCCAGGAAGTCGGCGGGCATTTTAACCTGGAGCCCGAAGAAATCGCGGATCTGAGTGCTGAGAATGATGATGGCGATGCCGCTGGTGAAGCCTGTAACGACCGGGAATGGAATGTATTTGATCAACGTTCCGAGCCGAGCCGCGCCCAGGATAAACAGGATCACCCCGGCCATCATGGCGCAGACCACCAGGCCGCCAGGTCCGTGCGCCATCACGATCGGTGCCAGCAAAGGAACAAAGGCGCCGGCGGGACCGCCAATCTGAACCCGGGAACCCCCGAGAAGCGACACGAGGAGGCCGCCAATGATGGCGGTGAAGATTCCGACCTCTGGTTTGAGTCCCGATGCTATCGCCAGGGCCATGGCGAGAGGGAGCGCAACAATTCCAACCGTGACACCCGCGGCAAGATCCGCGCTGAGTTGTGGTTTCGAGTAGCTTTTTAATGTGTCCGCCAGCTTCGGCCGGAACACAAACCAATCATTCATACGTCGACATCGGCAAATTCGCCTCAGTCTGGTCGCATGGTGCAGCAAGTCCGCGGAATTTCAAATTCCGAAACGAACCGAAAATTGGCAAAGGCAAACCACCCGGCCCGAGATCAACGCGTCATGTAATACTTCTTTGTGTATTCCTTGACCATGCGATCCGTGGTGAACTGCGGCACAAGCGTCGCCATGGCGCGGCGGATTCGTTGAATCCACTTCCGCGGCAAGCCCTGCTCGTCGCGCTCGTAAAACAGCGGCATGACCTGCTCCGTCAACGTCGTGTAGAGATTCGCGCTGTCCACCCGATCCTGCTCTTCAACGGACTCCGCGTGCGAATCGTCGCCGATCCCGAACCCGTTGGTGCCGTCATAACCTTCCCGCCACCATCCATCCAGGATGCTCATGTTGAGACAGCCGTGGCATCCCGCCTTCATGCCGCTCGTGCCCGATGCTTCCAGCGGCCGCCGCGGATTGTTGAGCCATACGTCGCATCCCGAAACCATCTGGCGCGCCACATGGATGTCATAGTTTTCAATGAAGACCAGGCTGCCTTTCAGATCGCTGTACTTGCTCAGGTGGATGATGTGCTGGATGTAGCGTTTCCCGTCGTCATCGCGCGGATGCGCCTTGCCTGCGAAGATGAACTGAACAGGCCGCGTGCGGTCACGGGTCAGGTGGACGATGTTTTCCATCTGCTGGAAGATCAGCGGCGCGCGCTTGTAGGTGGCAAATCGCCGCGCAAATCCGATGGTTAACGCATCGGGGTTCAGCAACTGATCGAACGTGATGTAATCGCCCTGGGTCAGGCGCTGTCCCTGGATCAAGAGCCGCCTGCGCGCGAATTCGATCAACTCACGGCGCAGCTTGTAGCGCAATGCCCAGATTTCCTCGTCGGAAATGAAGTTAGGATCGAGCATGCGCTGCCAGAACTCCGGTGAATTCAACTCGCCCGACCAGTGCGTGTTTGCCTGCCGCCAGATTTGTGTCGTATCCCCAGTCGCTGCAGCAGCTGGGTTGTTGATAAGCCGCTGACGCCAGAAACGGCGCACCGGGCCTTTCATCCAGCCGAGCAAATGGATGCCGTTGGTAATGTGCCCGATTGGAACCTGCTCGACGGTTTTGCCTGGATATAAACACTGCCACATGTGGCGGCTCACCAAACCGTGAAGATCGCTGACGCCGTTCGCTGCCCGCGAAATCTTCAACGCCAGCACTGTCATGCAGAAAGGCTCCTCCTGGTTGGCAGGGTCCACCCGGCCCAGCGCCATGACTTCAGGAAATGGAATCCCAATCTGCGTCTGGTATCGCTGCATCGCATAGTTCATCAGGTCGGGGCTGAATCGATCGTGCCCTGCCTCAACCGGCGTATGCGTCGTGAAGAGGCATTCGCGCCGGGTTTCTTCAAGCGCAGCTGCCGCCGTCTTGCCGCCACGAATCTTTTCACGGATCAGTTCCAAAGTCAGGAACGCGGCATGGCCTTCGTTCATGTGGAACGTTGAGGGCTGGTAACCAAGCTTCCGCAGAAGCCGGACTCCGCCGATGCCGAGCAACATCTCCTGCATGATGCGCGTGGTGCTGTCGCCCCCGTAAACACGCAATGTCAGGTCGCGGAAGTGCTGCTCGTTCTGCGGCATGTTGGCGTCTAGCAACAACACCGGAGCGCGCCCCACGTTGACCCGCCACGCCCGAAAAAAGACGCGGTTCATTCCGATATCCAAATCGCAAACCACTGGCTCGCCCTTGGCGTCCACAACCGTCTCAACGGGCAGGTTCGCAGGATTCAAATGATTGTAGTATTCGGTCTGCCAGTTGTTGCCGTCGATCGTCTGCTGAAAATAGCCTTCGCGATAAAAGAGGCTGATGCCAACAAACCCGAGCCCAAGGTCACTGGCCGACTTGGTGTGATCGCCAGCGAGGACCCCAAGCCCGCCCGCAGCAATCGGCAGGGCTTCGTGAAAGCCAAATTCGGCGGAGAAGTAGGCCACGGGATTTTTGTTCAATGCAGGCGCTGTCTGATGAGCCCAGGCTGCTTTCTCGCCCATGTACTCTTCAAACGCATTCAGCACCGTTCGCACCCGTTCCGCAAACATGGGATCCTGCAGCCGCACGCGCAGCTCGTAGTCCGACACCTCGCGCAACACCGCCACGGCATTGTGATACAGGTTCTGCCAGCCCCGCGGAGACAGTTCCTGGAAGAGCTCCTGTGCTTCCTGGTTCCAGGTCCACCAAAGGTTGTGGGCCAACTTGTGCAAGCTGGCGATGATGTCGCCCAGCTCTTTGCTCGTTAGAGGCTTTTTCGGCATAAAATGAAAATTATGGCGCCCCCTGATTGTTCGGCGGCGCGCGCTTCACACTATTTTTCCCGTATCGCCGGTGCAAGTTATGTTCCACGGAAAATCTGGCACATCGGGCAAAGTCCCCGGAAGAAACGTTCGCATTTCTCCTGGTACCCCAGGGAATGCCCAGGCTGCGAGGTGATCCATTTCAACCAACCTGCGAAAATTCCACCCGACGTTTTTTAGCGCCTGCAATCCGTTGCAGGCCCGCAAAAGGCTATGGAACCCGCAGGCGGAAGAATCGGGCGGGATCAGGACTGTTCGTCATGGAGTAAGTGCGAAACATTCCGTTGTCCAGGATGCCGCTCGTTAACGTCTGCCATGGAACCGCAGCGGATAGATTGGTTTTCGTTTGAAGCGCATAGCCCGCGGCAGAGCTCGGCCATCGAATCGAAATCACATTGCCCGCCCGCGATGCCGAAAGCGCAGGACCCTCGTTCCCTCCTGTATCGTCCACGGAAATCACAACAGACGCATAATTGTTGACCGTGTTCACATCCGCGACATCCGAAAACGCATTGGCCGCGTTCAGGTAGCTGCCGGGGACAAGCGCCTTGGCCTGAAGGGTCACTGAGGCGTTCGCGCCGCTCGCAATGGTTCCGAGCGATGCAACGATCGCGTGGTTCGTCACCAACAGCGTCCCCTGGCTCGGGAAAGCTGAAATAAAAGCCAGGCCGACAGGGAGCAGGTCGGAAACGACCACGTTCGCAGCGGGGCTCGGCCCCGTGTTCATCACGATCACGGTCAGCGTGATGTTGTCGTTCACTGCAGGCGACGCTGGGTTGGCCTGCATCGTCACAATGAGATCTGCGGCGGCGGCGCTCACGTTCGGTCGCACAAAAAACAAGTCCTGGTTCAAGTTCCTGTCGTTCATCACCAGATTGTCAGCGCTGCTGATGAACGCGACCGTATTGCCATTGGCGCTGATCAAGGCATCCGAGGAACCGCGCGTTGCGCCGCGACCCATGTTGCCGCCGCCTTGTGCATCCATCCGAACGCTGATGAGCCGGGTCCGATTCTCAATGAGGTCCCGCATAAAGACATTCTCCACACCAGCAGGGCCCATGGAGAAATCGCCCGGAGCAAGGTCTGTCGCCACGCTGTGGAACGTGATGTAACGGCCATCCGCACTGATGTCCGGAACCTCTGACGCTCCGTTTGCTGCCGCGGAGCCATGGCAATTCACACTGACCAATCGCGTGACGCCAGTGATCATGTCACGGACAAATACATCCGTCAGGGCATTGGTGTCGCCAGATACCAAATCGCCGGCCGTGCTTTGAAAAGCCACGAAGCGCCCATTGGGAGTGATCACAGGCGACCGCGAAAACCCATTCCCGCTGCCGGACCCGGCAAGCCTCCGGCTCACCAAAGTGGTTTGCCCCGTGAACAAATCCCGGACGAAGACGTCCCAGGTTCCATTTGTGTCACCCGCCACGAAGGCGTCGTCGGTCGTCTCGAAAACAACGTAGCGCCCGTTCAGGCTGAACTGCGCATTCTCGAAAGATCCGCCGCCCGCGCCACTGATCCGCGTCATCGTACCAGCGGAAAGATCGCGCGCGTAAACGTCGGTTCCCGTTCCATTCGGGTCGTTCGCTGCGACCAGGTTGGTCGCCTGGCTGTGGAAGATCACGTGCCATCCACCAGGGCTGATCAGCGGACGAAACGAATCGCCGCTGCCTCCGCCGGGTCCATCGAACCGCCGGCTAATGAGCGTCGTTTCGCCCAATGTGCGATCGCGCAGGTAAATGTTCCTGTGGGTTCCCAGCACACCAGGAACAATCGCTGACGATTCGCTGTCGAATGCAATAAGCCTGCCGTCGGCGCTCATGTCGAAAAGGCCGCCTCACCGGCTGCAAGGCCGTTGGTCTGCAATGAAACCAGATGGGCAATCCCGGTCAGCCTGTCACGAACGTAAACATCGCGCGTGGTGTTCGCATCCCCGGCTGCAAGATTCGTCGCGGTGCTGAAGAAAGCCACAAACCGCCCGTCATGGCTGATCACCGGGACGCCCGAATCGCCGCTCGCGGTTCCCGTTCCCGAACTATTGCCGCTGACCAGCGTCACGGAGCCACTTGTCACATCCCGAAGAAACACGTCGGTCAACTGGTTGAGGTCATTCGTCGCCTGTTCGTTCGCCTCCGTGCTGAATGCAATGTAGCGTCCGTCCCGGCTTAACACGGCTTCGAACGCGGAGCGGGACGGCGTGGACGACGCAATGGCGCTGACGATCGAAAGCGAATTCGACGACGCCGCGTAAACAAAAACATCCATCTCCATGTTGTTTCCGTCGCCAAACGCCAGGTTGCCGGACTGCGATTGAAACGTCACGACCTGCCCGTTGCCGCTGATGAGCGGATCCATCGAGTAACGATTTCCACTGCGCAGATGGCCAGGCTCATGGCTGATGAATGTCGTGACGCCGGTTTGAAGATCGCGAACGTAAATCTGCGAGTAGGCAAAGGTCGTGGATGCTTGGTAACCCGGCACCAGGTCCGTCGCTTCGCTTTCAAACGCCGCATGGCGCCCATCCTCGCTGATCGCCGGATCAAACGAATCATCATTGCCGCTGAAGGACCCAATCGAATTGACGCTGATGAGGAGGTTGGAACCGGTCACGCGGTCGTAACGGTAAGCATTCCAACGTCCCGAAAACCCACCCGAGGACACGATGTTCCCCGCCCGGCTGTCGAATCCAATATAGCGGCCGTCGCGGGTCATGGAGGCAAATCGCGATTCCTGATTACCTGCCCCTGTTCCCGTGGCATTGCGCGAAACCAGTGTTGTCGTGCCCGTTTGAAGATCGCGAAGGAACACGTCGTCCGCATTGTTCGAATCGTTCGTAGTCAGGTTCGAAGCATCGCTTTGGAATGCGACATAACGTCCGTCCGCGCTCAGTGCCATCACGAGCGACGCCGCGTTGCCCAGCTGGTTCGTAATCCCCCGACTCACGAGCACGGTTGTTCCCGTTTCAAGATTGCGGGCGAAGACATCCCAGGTGTTGTTCGTGTCTCCCGGGGCGAGGTCGCCAGCCATGCTGTGGAACACCACCACCATTCCATTCGAGCTGACGAGCGGATGGGCCGAATTTCCGTTTGCCCCGACGCCGTTTGTGTTCACTGACACGAGCGTCGTTGTGTTGTTCGTCAGATTGCGCACGAAGATGTCGGGGAACCCGTTCCCATCGTTTCCCACCAGGTTCGTGGAGACGCTGGCAAACGCGATGAATCGCCCGTTCGCGCTCAGGACGGGATCCTCAGAAGTGCTGTTGCCGGGACCCGAACCCGAACTGTTGACGCTGATCAAGCTCGTCGTCCCCGCTTGCCGGTCGCGCATGAACACGTCGCCTGTTTTGTTGGTATCGCCAGCGACAAGGTTGGACGCAAAGCTTTGAAACACGACAAAGCGGCCATCATCGGAAACGTCCGCGCCTTCAGAATTTCCGGTTCCCGCCGCGCCCCCGTCCGCACTGATGCTGACGAGGTGATTCGAACCGGTCTGTCGGTCATGCAGAAACAAGTCGCGGACATCATTTGTCTTCAAGTCCGAAAGATTCGGCGGATACGCCAGGAACGCCACGAATCTGCCGTCGGGTGTCATGTCGGCCAGCGTGGATTCCTCGAGGAAGAAGCCTGAATTCTCGAAGCTCGCAGTGATGCGTCGCGGCACGCCATCCGCAACCCGATTAACCGTTGACAGCGCGCCAAAATCGTCGTCCGCAATCTCGATGTCGGTGCGCGATGGACTGATGGGAGAACCCTGGCCCAACAACGCGGCGCCGCCGGTTGGATTTGATAAAACCAGGCGGAACAGCTCATTGCACTCACCCTGCATGTCGTTTGTGATCGGAATGGCGATGGTCGATTGCGTCTGGCCGTTCGTAAAGGTGAGCGTCCCCGTTATCTGTGTGTAATCGCCGGGCGCTGCCGCCTCAAAGGGCGATGTCGAGTATTGCACCGTGACAACGCCATTGCTTCCGCTCTCGCGCGTCACCATCACCACCGCCGGTCCTGCAGGCTCCCGAACATACAGGTTCGGCTTGAGTGACAAGATGCCTGGCCCCGGAGTCACGACTGTCGTAATGATCACGGTGTTGTTCAAGGTGTTGGTGTCGATCCCCAACAAACCGCCCCCGATGATAAAGCGAGATTGGTTCGTGCCCAGCTGCATTGGAATTGCTGAAACCGTCGCTTTCACGCCCTGCCCCGCGGGCAAGGTTCCAAGGCGCCATTGCACCGTTGCACGATCTCCCACGTGCGAATTGACGAACGTTCCCGGACCGGACGCAGTGGCATCCGCAAACCCGCGCCCCGACGAGTTCCAACCAGGATAGATGAAGGCGACAACATTTGATGCAGTGTCCCCTCCCAGGTTCGTCACGGTGGCCGTCAAGGTAATGGGCTGGCCAGCGACCACCGGATCGGGCGAATCGTTTAAAGCCACCTGCAGGTTGAACATTCCCGCAACCGTGGATGCCTGGGCCGTATTATTAGCGGGCACATGATCAACCTGGTCGGCAATTGCAACCACCTGGCTTGCGTTTTGTCCCGCCACGTGCAGGCTCGCCGTTACTGCGAGGGTCGCGCGCGTCCCCGCATTCATTGAGCCGAGTTGAAACACCACGACGCCCCCGCTGTGCGATGCCGAACCTTGCGAGTTGGTCGCCGATACAAACACGGCGCCAGCCGGCAATGTGTTGGTGACGCGCACATTCGTCGCGTTGAAAGGGCCGCCGTTCGTGACGGTGATCAGGTAAGTCATCGGGAGCCCGAGCCGCACTGGATCCGGCGCGTCCTGCAGTGTCACCGCAAGCTCGACACTGGCGGGGGGCACGAGCGGCGCGCAGGCACTGAACTCAGACGTGTTTCCGAACTCGTCTGTGGCGGTTGCAGTCACTACATCCCCTGCCGACACAACAGCCGGGAATGTGCACGTGAAGTTCGCGTTTCCAGCTGCGTCGGTCGTGATGTTGGTCGCACCGAAAAGCAACTTGCCCTCTCCGTATCCGTTCACCGGGTTGCAACCCGGGCTGCTGAAGAATTCCAGCCGATAGGTGCGACTCGGTTTACTGTTGAAGCTTCCTGCCACTGAGCCGGAGCCGGGTCCCGCAACGCCATAGCTCAACACGGGAAAATTCTGCCGGAAATTCGCGCCAGAGTCGGCGTCGGCAGCGTCATTCGCCGTCGCGCCAGCCGAATCAACGTCGATTCCAAGCCCGGCATTCTCGAAGATTGAATTACCCAGGATGGAGTTGTTCGTGCCCGTGAGGACGGCCACGCCCGCAGAGGTGTTGAATGCGATGAGATTGCCAGCGCCAGGGGTTGCGCCACCCACCCGGTTGAAGCGCGCGTTGGAAGTAATGTTTATGCCGTGGCCATTATTGCGCACCTGAAGCGTTCCCGTGGCGTCAGTGCCAATCCGGTTTCCCTGGACAACGACATTTGTGGCAGCGGCGCCAGAAATATCGACGCCGTTATTCCCGTTGCCCGAAATAAGGTTCCCCGCGCCAGGCTCGATCCCACCGATCCACGTGTTGGCGACGAGGACGCTGATGCCGCGAGTGGCGTTTGCCACGGCCACCGAACCCCCGGCGTCTGTTCCGATGTAATTGCCCTGAATCACGGTGTTGGTTGCGGGACCTACCCATGTGGAAACCAGAATCCCGATTCCTCCGTTGCCCGAGATGACGTTTCGCGCAGCCGCCGTAGTTCCGCCAATCATCGTGTCACGAGCGCCGCTCACGTTCACTCCCTGTCCATTCGGCACGGCTGCGGTGCCATTGAGGCTCAGCCCGATGTAATTGCCCACGATCAGATTGGCCCGGGCGCCATCGTCCTGGAGCCGCACACCGTACGTGTTGTTTCCTGCAATGACATTCCGGGCGGCGGCGATGGTTCCTCCGATCCGATTGCTGGCGGAGTTGGCGATATCCACGCCCGCGTAAAAGTTTCCTGAATCAACCGTTCCACCCGGGTCGAGCCCTATAAGACAACCTTCAACGACGTTCCACCCACCGCCGCTGATGGTGACGCCACTCCCACTGTTGCCGGAAAGAACATTGCGGGCGGATGGCGTCGTGCCGCCAATCCGGCAATAAAGGCTGCCGGAAATTTGCACCCCGGAATTCCAGTTCTCCCATTCCTCGTTGTTCGGACCGATTCCAATGACGCAGCCCTCAACGACGCCGTTTGTGGCCACTGCGGAAATTGCGATGCCATCCCGGCGGAAGTTGAAGATGTTTAATCCGCGGATTGTGCAATTAGGCGCCTGCAGGCGAAGCCCGTCCGTGTTGGCACCGGCGTTGGTTCCATTGAGCGAAATTTTGACAGCCGCATTGAAGCCGTCAGGCAGGGAATTCATCACAGCCCCGGGCTGGCTGTAACCGTCGATCAGGACCGAATTAGTGATCGCAGGAAGGGCGGCGGATGGGGAGATGGTATGCGGCCCAGCGCCGGCGATGCTGAAGGAGATCGTGTCAAACGCGGCAGACGCGTTCGAATCGAGCACGGCTTGCAGCAATGAACCCGGGCCAGATGCGTTGGTGTTCGTCACGGAGAACGTGGCGGCCTGCACGGTCGACGCCGAAAACACCACCACCAGCATCAGCTTGTGCAGCCGGGAGAGGCCGCCACCGCGGTGCTTTGTTCCGCGGGCGTTCACGACCGGGGAAATAACTGCCGGGAACTTGGGAGAGTTTGTTGCTGACTTCATGGAAATGCGAGCTGGGGTGCGGAGGGAAGCTCCGCGTGAGCAGATCGTGTGGAACGCAGCGATGCTGAAATCTTCGCGCGGTTATGTCAAGAAACCCTTTGTTGAAGCAATCTATCGCATCCCGCTTTCAAGGAGCCGATTTCTTGCGTGCGTTGCTGAACCCGTAAACGTATCTTCCGCTCCCTCATGGCCATTGTTAAACCATTTGCGGCACTGCGTCCCAAGCCGGAACTTGCGGCTCAAATTTGCGAGTTGCCTTACGACGTGATGTCTTCTGAGGAAGCGCGCCAGCTCGCGGCGGGAAACCCATTGAGCTTCCTGCATGTCAGCAAACCGGAAATCGATCTGCCGCCCGGCACGGATCTGTACTCGAATGCCGTGTATGCGAAAGGAAAGGAAAATTTCTCGCGGCTCATTTCGGAAGGCGCTTTGCGCCAGGATCCAAAGCCCTGCTTCTATATTTACCGGCAGATCATGGGCAGGCACGCGCAACTCGGGATCGTCGCTGCTGCGAGTTGCGAAGAATACCTCAAGGGCGTGATCAAGAAACATGAGTTCACCCGTCCGGACAAAGAAGACGATCGGGTGCGCCACATCGAAACTTTGGAATCACAAACGGGCCCTGTATTCCTCACGTACAGGGCCGTGCCCTCGCTCGATGCTCTCATTTCCAGAATCGTCGCCACGGCCCCGGCAATCGATTTCACCGCGGCAGACGGGGTTCGACACACGTCCTGGACGATCGACGGCAGCGAGGATGTGAAGGTGATTGAATCGGAGTTTGCCAAACTTCCCGCGCTGTACATCGCGGACGGACATCATCGCAGCGCTGCCGCAGCGCGCGTTTATCAGAGTCGAAAGGGAGCTGGTCACAGCGGATCCTTCCTCGCCGTCATTTTCCCGCACAACCAGATGCAGATCCTGCCGTACAACCGCGTGCTCAAGGATTTGAACGGCCTTTCAGCGGAAGGATTGCTGGCGAAGCTCGATTCCATTTTCACCATCCATCCCAGCGCATCCCCTGCCCCGACCCATAAACATGAGGTCGCATTGTTTCTCACCGGCAAGTGGCACACGCTGCATTTCCGCCCGCATTTTGCTTCGGCATCGGATCCCATCGAAAAACTCGACGTGACCCTGCTTCAGAGATTCGTGCTGGATCCAATCTTCGGCATCAACGATCCAAGGACGAGCACGCGGATTAATTTTGTTGGCGGAATTCGTGGCACAGGCGAGTTGGAAAAACTCGTGAACAGCGGCGAGTACGCCTGCGCGTTCTCGATGTTTCCCACGAGCATTGAAGATCTTATGACCATCGCCGACGCAGGCGGCATCATGCCGCCGAAGAGCACATGGTTTGAACCGAAGCTCCGCGACGCCATGTTTTGTCACATGATTGCCTGACGCCGCGAATCCTCCACGAGTGGTGCAACTCACGCCACACGTCTTCAAGTCGGCGCTCGGAAGCGCGGCGTTCACACCGCTTAACGTCGGGAATGGGATGCGGGTATGCTATTGTAGTTCGACCAGTCCGCGAAGGTTTGCCGCGGAAATAGGCTGAAGCCCGCGGTCCAGAAAGCAGTCTTTCGTAGCATGAAGCGCTCGGGCTGGTTTCAGCCGAGGTGAGAAACATGCACCCCGCCCCAATGCTCGCTCAGATACTCTGCAACGAGCCGTCTGTGGCAGTGATGCGGTTTGTCTTCACTGCACAGAAGGCATCCCTCTGAAATAATCTCTTTCGGGATCGAGTGTTCGACGCGGCGTTGTTTAATCAGGCGAAGGAATTGAACCTCATAGGCTTCCCAGCCCCCTTTGCGCTTTCGGTAATCGTCGAGCATCTCCTGCGTGGGCGCCAATTCAGGCAGGTGGACGTAATCCATTCCACAGATTTCTTTGACGAAGAACTTCAAGTCGTCACGCTTCGCAAATCCGGCCAGTTGGGAACTGTTGTTCAGTCGAACATCCACAATCCGCTTCGCGCCGGAACGCCGCAGCGTGTCGAAAAACTCCTGAGCGGATTTCCTTGTGAACCCTATCGTGTAAAGCTTCATGGCAAGTTCACCCGAAACATGGCGCATGCATCGTCAACCAAACAAGCAGCAATGCCTTTCAATGGGAACCTCAAAAGGAAGCCATGGACGTAGGCGAAAAGGAGAGTTGCCTGCTGACACAGTGGCCGCAACGTTCTACCGTTTGTCATGCCGGCCGAACGGCTGAAAAGAAGTCTGCGGGCAACCTTCACCGGTCTGGCCGCCAACACAGCACTCGCAGTGTCGAAGCTGCTTGCAGGAATTTTTGGCCATTCGCACGCGCTGATTGCCGACGCCGTGGAATCGTTTGCGGATATTTTCAGCTCGCTGGTGGTCTGGCGCGGCCTTGTCATCGCAGCGGAACCCGCCGACGAAGATCATCCCTACGGCCACGGCAAAGCAGAACCGATTGCGACCGCCGTTGTTTCCGCCATGCTGCTCGTCGCAGCACTTTGGATTGTTGTTCAATCCATTCGCGAAATCGCCACCCCGCATTCCACACCCGCACCCTTCACCCTCGTGGTTCTGTTTGCGGTCATGCTGATCAAAGAAGGACTGTTCCGCTACGCACTTCGTGAATCTGCTTTCACGGAAAGCCAGGCTGTTGCCAGTGACGCCTGGCATCATCGCAGCGATGCGATTACATCCCTGGCAGCGGCCATCGGAATCGGAATCGCACTGGCGGGCGGGCAAGGTTACGAGGCCGCCGATGACTGGGCGGCGCTGGTGGCGGCGGGAGTCATTGCCGTGAATGGCGTCAGGCTGTTGCGCCCGGCGCTGAACGAATTGATGGACCGCACACCCGACCGCGACATGGTTCAGCGCATCCGGCACATTGCGAAATGTTGCACGGATGTCGTGGACGTGGAGAAATGTTTTGTCCGCAAAATGGGTTACCATTATTTCGTGGATATGCACGTCGAAGTCGACCCGCAGATGACAGTGATCCGCTCGCACGAAATTGCGCATCAGGTGAAGGATCTCGTGCGCAGGGAAATCCCTGCAGTTTCAGACGTGCTTGTTCACATTGAACCCGCGCATGCACCCCGAACCCCGGCCGATTCGTGATCGACGTGCCTGAATTCAAAGGCTGGGCGAAGCCGGGTCCCGCTGCCCCGGGTCGCGCCGCGGCTATGGCGCCTGAACCGCATGAAACCCTCGACGCCATCAGCGGCCACTTCCGCTTGTTTCAACTTCGCGAAGGCCACCGTTTCTCCACCGACGACATCCTGGTGGCGTGGTACGGCACGAGTTGGTGTCCCACCGCGCGCACCGCGCTTGACCTCGGCAGCGGCATTGGAACTGTGGGGATGATTTCGGCCTGGCGCCTCCCGGGAGCACGCTTCGTCAGTGTCGAAGCCCAGTCCGACAGCGTGGCACTCGCGCGCAAGTCCGCGCGTTATAACGGGCTGGAAAGCCGTTACGAAATTCGAGAAGGGGATTTCCGCGATCCCGGAGTAATTCGCGCCGACGAAAAATTCGATCTCATCACGGGCAGCCCGCCCTATTTTCCGCAAGAAGCCGGTGTCAAGAGCGAGCATTCGCAACGGCTCGCGTGCCGCTTCGAATTGCGTGGGACGATTGCAGACTATTGTGCGGCGGCATCGCGGCACCTTGCGCGCGGCGGCTGGTTCGCCTGTGTATTTCCGTTTGAACCTTCGCAAAGAGCGCGCGTCGCCGCAGGGGCGAAAGATGCGGGCCTTGCGATCGTCCGCCAGCGCCCGATCGTGTTCCGGGAAGGCGAACCGCCGCTGGTGGGTTTGTTTGGCATGATGCTCGCCAGCGACCTGCCGGACTGGTTTCGTGAACAAACCTGGACCGAACCGCCGTTGATCATCCGCACGGACAAAGGCGCGATACACCCTGAATATTCTGCGATGAAACTCGCGATCGGCTTTCCACCCTGACCTCCACATGAGCGACCTGAAGATCATCACTGACGAACAGTGCACGAGTTACACATCACCTGGACACCCCGAGAAACCTGTTCGCATCAGCCGCACGCAGGCGAAGTTGCGGGAGCAGACCGAACTGAACCTGGCGTGGGGGACGCCCGGTGTGGCTAGCGACGAATCCATCCTGCGCGCGCACGCCCCGGAGCTGTTAAAGCGCCTGGAGGAGCCTGTGGCATTTGATGAGGACACGCCGTTTCACCCCGGGATTTCAGGCCTGGCTCGCGCGTCCGTGGGTGCCGCACTGGAGGGTCTGCGTTGCGCGCGCAATGGCGAGATCGTTTTCAGCCTCATGCGTCCTCCCGGCCACCATGCCACACGCCGCAAAGCGATGGGCTTTTGTTATCTCAACAACGTCGCCATTGCGGCCCTGGAAGCGCTCGCCACGGGAACCCGCCGCGTTGCGGTCTTTGATTTCGACGTGCATCACGGAAACGGCACGGAGGATATCCTCGTCAACGAGGCGGGGGCTGCATTCTATTCCATTCATCAGCACCCAGCCTACCCTGGAACAGGCGCGATGAACGTTGGCAACAACTGTTTCAACTATCCTTTGCCTGAACAAACCCCGCGCGCGCATTACCGGGAAGTCCTGGCTTCGGCACTCGAGGAACTCGGCCGCTTCCAGCCGGAGCTCGTGGCGGTATCCGCTGGATTCGATGCGTATGCGCGTGATCCGCTGGCGCAGGAAACTTTGGAAGCCGAAGATTTCCACTGGCTCGGCGGTCAGCTGCGCGGGCTTGGCAAGCCGTTGCTCTGCCTGCTTGAAGGCGGCTACAGCCGTGATCTTCCCGGCCTCGTCTTCGCATTTCTCAAGGGGCTCGCGGGCAAATGACGGCAGGTCGGGGATAACACCCTATTCTTCAGCGAGGGAGCACCGCCAACATGGGACGCCAATGGCGTCAGGAGCGCGTGCGCGTTCGGCCGCCAGCAAATTAACGCCTATGAAAATCAACAGCATCAGCCTCGCGATTCTTGCCGCCAGCTGCATCAGCAGCGTCGCCCAGCCGAACTGGGTTTCCCGGTTTGAATATCAGGCTTCATCCGACGCCTTTCGCGCGGGGGAAACCCAGCTCGACATGTTTGGGCTGTACGCAACCAGCGACCGCGACAACTTCAGCGAAGACACGTGGGGGCTCGGAATTGGCGGAAATTACTTCGTCACGGACCAATTGGGCTTCGGCCTGGATACTTACGTGGCCGATGTCGACTGGCCAAAACACATCGAGGCGTCCGTCATCGGCCGGTATCCGCTTTACGAACGCTACCATCTTTCCATGGCGCCGTATGGTTTCGTCGGCATTGGAAGGCAATTCTTCGACAAGGGACAATGGACGGGCCACATCGGGGGTGGCGTTGAATACCGGTTGAATCATTCGACGGGAGTTTTCCTCGACCTGCGCGGCGTATTCGCCGACCAAAGCAAAGACTTCATGGTCTGGCGCTTCGGGGTTCGTTTGGTGTTCTGAGAGGAGAAGAAAGGCTGCGACCCTGCGTTCGGATGATCGATGGTGCCGACGGAGGGGGTCGAACCCACACACTCGTAAGAGTACCAGATTTTGAGTCTAGCGCGTCTGCCAATTCCGCCACATCGGCTACCGTCATCGATCCGCGTCCCTCACCGAATCCGCTTTTGAATCCGTCGGATTGGCGAAAAGACTGCACTACTATCGTCAAAACTTTTTTGGTCGCAATAAGAATCTGGCGCACGGTGGGCACGCCAAGGACGCGAGGAAGAGACGTGGAACCGATTTTACCTTTTAGCTTTTAGGGTTTCAGCATTTTTCTCCAGATCCGGTGTTCATCCGCGATCGAAAAAAGACGTTTAACAAGAGCACGCAGGGGTAGCAGAGTAGCAGAGATGGCGGAAGGCAGCTTGTTCGCTTCCGATCCGTGTTCATCCGTGGT
The DNA here is from genome assembly GCA_035629175.1 of Verrucomicrobiia bacterium. Lineage (NCBI taxonomy): Bacteria > Pseudomonadati > Verrucomicrobiota > Verrucomicrobiia > Verrucomicrobiia bacterium. Next base: position 117,004 of record DASPIL010000058.1, read on the forward strand.
TAAGTTCCCCTCTTCAATTCGCGAAAATTTGCGTAAGCCCGTTTCACCTTTCCGGATCGGTGTGCCATCCGCGGTAAAAGCATCTTCTTCGAGCTTCGTGTTCATTGGCGTTCATTCGTGGTGCAAGCCGAAGTACCTCACGCGAAGGACTCGAAGACCGCGAAGGAAAGAAAGGTTGAACAGGAGGAAGCAGAGATAACGGACAGGGGCGTGGGCGGTTGAACGTTAACCCGTGTTTCGTTGCTTGTGTCCCCTGGTCCCTTGGTTCCGTCCACCGTTCACCGCCTCAGTCCTCAGTCCTCAGTCCTCATCTGCATCCGTGTTCATCCGTGTCCATCCGTGGTTAGGTTCCTCTCTTCAATTCGCGAAAATTTGCGTAATTCGCGTGAATCCGTTTTCCCCCTTCGGATTTCGCGCGTTGCCGCGCCCCAGACCGGCAAACGCGTCTAATTGGTCGCAATCGACGGCAGGACATGTGCGCCAGTTCAGGTTTGAATGAGTTTGCCGCATGCCGCTTTGATACAAGAAGCATTGAAATCCGGGCGCCTCTAGCCCATTTTCGGCCGCATGTCTCAACCGGAAATCCTCGCCGAGGACTGCGTCCCGCGTCTGGCGGATTCGCGCAAGCCAGCTGAACCGTGCTCGATCGTGATCTTCGGCGCCAGCGGCGACCTCACCGCCCGAAAGCTGATTCCTGCGCTCTATCACTTGTTCAAGGAACGGCAGATGCCTTCCTCGTTTCGCGTGGTGGGCGTTGCGCGGCGAGAAAAAACCGATGATTCATTCCGCGAGGAACTCCATGCCGCATTGGAGAAATTCTCCCGAACCCAACCCCTCGATGACAAGGCCTGGCGCGAATTCGCGAAAAATATTTTTTATTGCCAGGGCGATATGACCGACCCGGCGGTCTACACGAAGCTGGAGCAATTGCTAACCTCGTTCGGCCGCGCACCCCTCCGTGAAAATCTGCTGTTTTATCTCGCGACCTCGCCCAGCCAGTTCGGCATGGTCGTCGAACACCTGCACCACGCTGACCTGCTCCAAAAGAACGGAGCGGGCTGGCAGCGGATCGTCGTGGAAAAGCCGTTTGGCCATGATCTGGAGTCCGCCCACGCGCTCAACAATGAACTGACGCGGTTCGCCCACGAGCAACAGGTTTTCCGCATCGATCACTATTTGGGGAAGGAAACGGTGCAGAACATTTTGATGTTCCGCTTTTCAAACTCGATTTTCGAACGCCTCTGGAACCGCGATTCGATCGATCACGTGCAGATCACGGTAAGCGAACAACTCGGCGTGGGCGGCCGCGGCGGATATTACGAAGAGGCCGGCGCATTGCGCGACATGGTCCAAAACCACCTGCTCCAGGTGCTCGCGCTCGTCACCATGGAACCGCCCGTCTCCCTCGAGGCGGAAGCGGTTAGGGACGAAAAAGTGAAACTGCTGAAGTCCATCCGCCCCGTCCAGGCCGAGGACATTTCCAGGCAGGTCGTCCGCGGCCAATACTTTGCGGGTGTTGTGGAGGGCGAAGCCCGGCCGGGATATCGGCAGGAACCCAAGGTAAAGTCAGATTCAAATGTCGAAACGTATGTCGCGCTGAAATTGTTCATCGACAACTGGCGCTGGTCCGGCGTGCCGTTTTATTTGCGCACAGGCAAGAACCTGCCCACCAGCGCGAGCGAGGTGCGAATCCAGTTTCGCCCGACTCCGAATGTTCTGTTCGCTGCCCAGTGCGGTGAAAGGCTGGATGAAAATGCGATCGCCCTGCGCCTCCAGCCGGATGAAGGCATTTACCTGCGCTTCAACGGAAAAGTCCCAGGCACATCGATGGGAGTCCGCCCCGTGCGCATGCATTTCAGCTACGACTCTGAATTCGGCGCCTACACGCCCGAAGCTTATGAGCGCCTATTGCTCGAAGCGATGGTAGGCGACGCCACGCTGTTCATCCGCCGCGACGAGGTCGAAACCGCATGGCACATCGTGGATTCAATCCGCGCTGGTTGGGAGAACAAGGCGTTAACCAACCGTGAATTCTATGCCGCAGGAACGTGGGGGCCGGTTGCCGCGGACGATCTTCTCGCCCAAAGCGGGCACGCATGGCACGAGCCGCAGGTTTTGAAATAACCATGAATAGCGGGCCTAAACCACGTTACGACCTCAAGCAGTATGCCAGCGCGGATGCGCTGGCCCACTCGGTGGCATCGGGTCTCATTGAGAAATTCGAAGCAGCGGAACGGGATCGGCAGCCCATGCATATCGCGCTTTCCGGCGGGCGAATTTCCAGGAACCTGTTTCAGGCGCTGACGCAACTGGCCGCAGCACGCGGGTTGTCCCTGAACACGATTCATTTCTTCTGGGCAGACGAACGCTGTTTGCCGCCCACTGATCCCGAAAGCAACTTCTACACAGCCAACGAATTGCTGTTTCAGCCGCTGAACATCGCCACAGCGCAGATCCACCGGATCCGCGGAGAAGCCGCGCCCGCAGCCGCAGCCGAACAGGCGGAACAGGAGATCAGGCGCGTGGTGGCCGCGGATCCCAACGGCCAGCCTGGCCTCGACCTGATCCTGCTGGGCCTCGGCGAGGACGGCCATGTTGCGTCATTATTTCCGGGGGAAAGCGAAGCTGCAGTGGCATCGCCCGCAGTTTACCGCGCGGTTCTCAATTCGCCGAAGCCTCCGCCGGCGCGCGTCACCTTGGGTTTTTGCGCAATCGCTGCCGCGAAAGAGGTTTGGATGCTCGCCTCCGGATCCGGCAAGGAACGCGCGCTCAGCGCAGCGCTGGCGGGGGAAGACAATCCGTTCGGGCGGGTGCTGCGTGAGCGTCCATGTACGCAGATCTTCAGTGACATCCACGGTGGCTAGTTCCAGGAGCGATCGGGGATTTGCCTCTTGACGGGTTTTCAGATTGGTGCGACGGGTTTTCAGGCGCAAAGATCGCCACTGTTCTCTGAAAACCGGCATTGAATCAGATGAAAATAAATTTTGAACAAACTCGGGGTTGAGATGATCTATTATACTGTTGGGTGAGTTTGGTTAAGGTTTCGCTGTTCGTTTAGGGTTAGTATAGAGGTTTTGCTTGTAATGCGGTTCGAGCAGCGAGCAATAGTTGGCCGCATTACCCTTCTGAGCGCCTTGGTGAAGGCGTATAAACCTCATCACCGTTTAGGGCCGGACCTTGTGTCCGGCCCTTTCATTTACCACCGCAAAATCCGCATGGGAATTCACATTGCTTGAACCAGAGTGAGAGCCTAATCTTCGCCCCCGAAATGAAACATCAACTCGACTTCGAAAAGCCGATTGTCGAACTGCAGAACAAGCTGGCTGAGTTGAAGAAGCATCCGGAAACTCATTCGCTGGGAATCAGCTTTGAGGACGAAATCCGGATGATCGAAAAGAAGATCGAAGACACACGGCGGCAGATCTTCACCAACCTTTCCGCCTGGCAGCGCGTCCAGCTCGCGCGGCATCCCAAGCGTCCCTTTACCCTCGATTATTTCAACACCACATTCACGGATTTTTCAGAATTGCATGGCGACCGCCTGTACGCTGAAGATCGCGCGATCGTCGGGGGCTTTGCCCGCCTCGGGGATCACCGCCTGATGGTCATTGGCACCCAAAAAGGCCGGGACACGAAGGAAAACATCAAACGGAACTTCGGATCAGCGCACCCGGAAGGCTACCGAAAGGCGCTGCGTCTCGTGAAAATGGCCAATAAGTTTGGCCTGCCCATCGTCGCATTAATCGATACCGCGGGCGCTTACCCCGGCATCGGGGCGGAGGAACGCCACATCGCCGAAGCCATCGCCGTCAACCTGCGCGAAATGATGCTCCTGGAAGTCCCCATCATTGCAGTCGTTATTGGCGAAGGCGGTTCGGGGGGAGCGCTTGGAATCGGCGTGGCCGATCGCGTCCTGATTCTCGAAAACGCCTATTACTCGGTGATCAGTCCCGAAGGATGCGCCGCAATTCTTTGGAAGGATCGATCCGCTTCCGCCAAGGCCGCCCAGGCCTTGCGGATCACAGCCAAAGACCTGCACGAACTGAAACTCGTCGATGCCGTTGTGCCCGAGCCGCTGGGCGGTGCGCATACCGACCCCGCGCAAACCGGCGAGAACCTGAAAGCGAACCTGCTTCAACACCTCGAAGAACTGCTGGCGTTGTCCTCATCGGAACGCCTGCGATTGCGATACGAGAAGTACCGCGCGTTCGGCCACTTTCAGGAAAAGGTCGCAACCCCGGCCGAACCGGTTCCTCCAGCAAAGGCGTCCTCGCGATCCGTCAAAGCCGCCTAAAATTTCATGCCGACTGATTCCCTGCTGTATCCATTCAAGTTCAATCCGATTTTCAAGGAACGCGTCTGGGGCGGGCGCAATCTCGCGACGTTGTATCGCAAGTCCCTCCCGTCTTCAGGCCCCATCGGTGAATCGTGGGAACTGAGTGATCGGCCAGGCGATGCCAGTGTTATTGCCAACGGCCCCCTCGCCGGAAAAAATCTCCGATGGCTGATGGAAAACTGCCAGAAGGAGCTGCTAGGCGATGTGCCGGCACAGAATGGGCTCTTCCCATTGCTGATCAAAATTCTCGATGCTGAGGAGAAATTGTCCCTGCAGGTGCATCCCCCTGCGAACAAGGCCGCGGAGCTCGGCGGCGATCCCAAAACGGAGATGTGGCACATCACGCATGCGGCGCCGGGTGCGGAATTGTACGTCGGCCTCAAACGCGGCGTCACACGGAAGGAATTCGAGCAGCGCATTCTCGATGGGACGGTCGCGGAGTGTTTTCATCGCGTCCCCGTCAAAGCAGGCGACACGATGTTTCTTCCCAGTGGCCGGGTTCATGCCATCGGGGCGGGCTTGGTGATCTTCGAAATTCAGCAGAACTCCGACACCACATATCGGGTCTTTGACTGGAACCGCGTTGGCACTGACGGCAAGCCGCGCGAACTTCACGTGCCCCAGTCGCTCGCCAGCATTGATTTCACCGACTTCGAACCAGCCCTCGTTTCGAGTGACTTCGCATCCGCGGGACGATTCAAAATCCGGCCTCTGGCAAAACACCCGTTGTTCAGTGTCGATGCTTTTCGTGCCTTGTCGAAGGAGACAATCACGTTCAAACAGCCGCGCATGAAGATTCTGGCCGCGCTCGAAAATCGAGTTGTCGTCAGCGGAAGCAACGTCGACGTCCAACTTCAACCTGGCGAATTCTGCCTCGTTCCGGCCAGTGTGCCCGATGCGCAGGTGCATGCGGAAATCAACGCCAGCTTCCTCCTGATTGGGGCTGGGGAAACAACGCACTAGAGCTCTCGCTTGTAACCTTGCGGGAGCTGTTTCATCTTGGGTGAGGCGTTCGCATGTCACCAAACATTAAACGTTTTCTGCAGACCTGGGCCATCAACACACTGGCTGTGTTGGTCGCCGTGTCCATCCTCCCTGGAATTCGCTACGAGCGCATCGTTGATCTATTTGTAGCATCGCTGCTGCTCGGCGTTCTGAACGCGTTTGTCCGGCCGATCCTCCTCCTGATGGCGTTGCCTCTCCTGATCTTTTCACTCGGCTTGTTCATCTTCGTGATTAATGCGCTGCTCCTGTATTTCATCGGCTCCATCCTCACGGGATTCCATGTGGACAGCTTCTGGTGGGCGTTTGGCGGCGCACTCGTCATCTCCACGGTCTCATTTTTCCTGAATCTCCTGACAGGCAATAAGCGGGGAAGAATCGAAACACAACGTCCGCCCAACCCACCCGATCCCGGACCACCGGGCAAGGGTCCAATCATTGACGTGTAATGGCTTTTTACTGCACGCGCTGATACGCGGCATGGCGGGTGGGAATGCCCTGCGCATTGAAGTGTTTCTCAAAATCGGTGACGATCGCTTTCAGCTCTTCGGAGATGTCACTGGCCTCAAAACGGGTGTCCGCCGCAAACACCCGCAACATCTGCTCGTGATAATCGGCGTCGTCGGTGCGCAGGTAAACCACCCCGCCGGTTTTCAAAGCGGCACGGGCAAGCGATGGAAAACGTTCGTTGATGAGCCGATGACGCCGGTGCTTCAACTTCGGCCAGGGATCAGGGAAATAGACGTGAATGGCGGCCGCAGCTTCCGGCGGCAGGAGGAACTCGAGGAAGTAGCTCGATTCAATTCGCACTCCGCGAAGATTCAGCAAACCCATCCGCGTTCCCTTGCGATGCAATTTTGTGATGCGGCCCAACAAGCGTTCGACCCCAACAAAATTGCGGTCGGGATGCTGTTTTGCGTAATTCAGCAGGAACGACCCGTCACCTGATCCGAGCTCGACTTCGAGCGGCTGTGCCACGGGAAAGAGTTCGCCGAGGTCCAGCCGCCTGACAATGGACGGCAGGTCGTAAACGAGATTGGGCGTTTCAGGCGCGGTCGGACGCATGGCGACATACAAACGAAGCGCCTCCTCGAAACAAAGCGAATTTTGCGCTTGAGAAGGCGTGCCCGCCCAAAGTTCTTGAACGCCACCCGTTCATCTCTGTATCAATATCGCGTTCTCCAATCCAACTCGACTCGCATGAAGACGAAACCTTTTGCAACGCCCTATTGTCCCGGCTTTGGATCCCATAATCGGAAATTCGCAGCATCCATTGTCATTCATGTGATGCGATGCTTTCTCGCACTGGCATTGTTTTCAACGCATGGACTCGCTGCCACTCCCGGGCCGGGAAGCGCCTTGCAGTTCGACGGAACCAATGGCGTGGTTTTGCTGCAAAATCCTGCGGCGCCTTTCCCCAACCCAGCCGGCGAATTCACCATCGAATTTTGGGCCAAACCAACCGCACTGCGCGATGCAAGCGCAGCCGAGGGAAATTCCGGAACGGCCGGAACTTCGGGCCAGCGCTATGCCATCTTTCCAGATGACGGCGGCAACGCTTACGGCGCATCGCATGCCAGCGTCGGCGTGTCGGTGGGCATCAACGGTGTTGCTGTGTTCGCGCGCGGCACTGCCTACTTCCCGCCAATCCTTGCGCATAATGTGTCCATCACGAACTGGACGCATATTGCAGTCGTCGTGCAAACGAATCGCCCTCGGCTTTACCTGAATGGCACCCTCGTGCGAACCGGGGTGACATCCACAAAAGCGTTGCATCCCAGCGCAGGCCTGGGAGATCCGGGTTTCCATTACGGGCACTACCAGGGACAAGTCGACGAAATTCGAATCTGGAAGCTCGCCCGCACGGCATCCGAAATTCAAGCAGCGATGAACCTCCCGCTGCCCGAGAACCCGAATCTTGTGGTGCTCTATTACCGCCTGGATGAAGGCTCTGGCGATGTGATTACAAACGCGACGCTGGAATCTTTCGACGGCCAGCGTTTTCCCTCCCCCGCTGGCTTTCCGGCGTGGGTGCCGTCGACCGCTCCTGTGGGAGTGCCGCTGCTGGCGACGATCCCTGCGACGCAGCTTCAGCCGGATCGCGCGCAGTTGAACGCTGTGGTTCAGCCGCATGGCCTTGCGACAACAGCATGGTTCGAATGGGGCGGAACCACGAACTACGGCAACACCACGCCGCCTGCGGCCCTGGGCAGCAACTTCGTCAGCAGCTCGCTTGGCGTAACGATCTCCAACCTCGCCGTCGGCGCCACCTATCATTTCCGTGCGGTTGCGAGTAACAGCGTCGGAGTTGTCCGCGGAACCAATGCAACTTTCCAGACGCCCTTCTTTGGGCCCATTCACTCTGGCCTGCCCCTCGTCGCCTTCGGATCGGGGATCTTTGCCGACATGGACACCAACGGCACCCTGGATGTCACCCTCGTCGGAGTAGGGAATACAGGCTTTTTCTCGGACGTCTGGTTGAACTCGGGCGGGACGTTGAACCGCCAGTTCCACGCGTTGGGCCAGGTGCAGAACGCGTTCGCGACTGTCGCTGACATCGACAACGACGGTCGCATGGATCTTTCCATCATGGGCTCTCCCATTTCTGGCGAACTTGCACGCCTCTATCGCAACACAGAAGGGGGAATGGTCGAAGTTGCTGCGGCCATTACCCAGGTGCGAAACGGCGGGATGGATTGGGGCGATTACGACAACGACGGTTTGAAGGACCTCGCGCTTTCAGGCTTCAGCAGCACTCCACCCGGAGGATCGTTTCACACGACCATCTGGCGAAACACAGGTTCCACCGTCACCAACATCAATGCAGGCCTTCCAGGGTTAACCGTGAGCGCAGTGGCGTGGGGCGACTATGACAACGATGGGTTGCTGGATCTCGCAATCCAGGGCGGCACAGGCGGAGCTTCGATCGTTCAGATCTGGCGTAATAACGGCACGGGCTTCACCAACATCAACGCAGGCCTGACCGGAATGAACAGCGGGGATCTCTCGTGGGGCGATTATGACAACGACGGCCGGCTGGACTTGCTTGTTTCTGGATTCATCGCGTTAACATCGACAACCGAAGTCTGGCGCAACACGGGTGCAGGCTTCACCAACATCCAGGCGGCAATTACCGGCGCGGATAGCGGATCATTCTGGGGCGACTATAACAACGACGGGCGGCTCGATGTCGTTACGATGGGCACGAGTGGCGGCGGTGTGCGGAGCACACGCGTATGGCAGAACAACCCGGACGGGTTTGTCCAGGTTCCTGCGAATCTGCCGGCCGCAAACCAGGGAACGGTCGCGTGGGGCGACTATGATCGGGATGGGCGGCTGGACATCCTGCAAATTGGCTATGACGGCTTTGCGATCTTCACGGACATTTGGCGGAACGGTTCGCCAGCAACCAACACCGCGCCGTCCGCGCCCGCTCATCTGACCGCGCAACCCACTTCAACCGGCATTCAACTCGCGTGGTACCGGGCGTCTGACGCGCAAACGCCGTCGATCGGCCTCACACATAACATCCGCGTGGGCACAACTCCGGGCTCTGCCAATGTGGTGGGACCCGAAGCGAACCTTTCAACGGGCCAGCGCTTTGTTGCACGCATGGGCAACGCGCAAATGCGAACCAATGCCTTCCTGAACCTGCCGCCAGGCCGCTATTACTGGAGTGTGCAAGGAGTTGATACTGCATTTGAAGGCGGCCCATGGGCACCCGAACAAAGCTTTGACGTCGGAGGGAGCCGGTTCACGAAACTCGCATTGCATGAACCGGGCACCATTCAATTAACACTCGCGGGTTACGTTGGCCGCACATACGCGATCAAGGCGTCGGCCGACATTTCCGCGCCGCCCGCACAGTGGCAAACCGTCACCAACGTGCTGATTGGATCACCAGGCGTTTATGAATTCACGGTCCCGAACCTTGGCGAAGCGCGTTACTTTCGGGCGGAAGGCCTTTGAGATTGTGTGGCTGATGATTCGCGTAAACCCGTTTCCCCCTTCCCTTTTGGTTGCGAGGCTCTGCCGCGCTGTGTCGATCCGTGGTTGAAAAGTTCCAGCCGCCCATCGCCTCGCTGTCATCCGCGGTTCAATCCCAACTGCCTCACGCGGCGGCCGCGAAGGGCGCGAAGGAAAGGCTTGAACAGGCGAATGGAGAGGCGCGGTTGTCCGTAGTCGGTTGAAGGTCTCTAGTCGAGAGATAAGATCATCCGCGGGCCGCTGCTTTTTGTTCCTTCGTCTCTTGGTCCCTTCGTCTCTTAGTCCCTTCGTCTCTTAGTCCCTTCGTCTTTTAGTCCGTTGGTCTTTTAGTCCCTTGGTCCCGTCCTCGGTCTGCATCCGCGGCCATCCGTGGTTAACAAATCCGCCCTTCAATTCGTGAAAATTCGCGTAATTCGCGTCAACCCGTTTTTCCCCCTTCCCGTCATTTTGATTGCGGCTCTGCGCGCCGTATCCATCCGTGTTAAACAGCTCGCAAATCTGGCCGACCCGTTCACACGGCCACAAGCGTTTGGCTTCGATGCTCGCTGTCCACAGCGCGATGCTGCGGTGTCGCTAACGGCGGCGTTAGCGGAAGCTCGAGCACAAACGCGGCTCCTTCACCCAGCCCATCGCTTGAGACCCGCAACTCGCCGCCCATCTCCCTGGCAGCCAATGCGCCGCTGTGCAGGCCAAATCCGTGACCCTCCTTCCGGGTCGTGAATCCCTGCGAGAAAATCCGCGTCAGGTTTTCCGCCGGAATGCCCACACCATTATCGATTACCTCAAATCGAACGCGCCCTGCAGGACCCGCGGACACTCGCGCGGTGACGCTCCGATCCGTGGATTGATTTGCGTCGCACGCGTGTTTCGCATTCTCCAGGAGATTGACGAGAACCTGAATCGCCTTGTGCCGGTCTACCGTCACTTTCGGGGTTGAACCAAATTCGCGGCTGACCTTGACCCCGTGGGACTCATAGCCCGCCTGCTGCATGCGCAACGCGTCTTCCATCAACTCGACCGGATTCACGACTTCCGTGATCCCGGCGACGCGCGCGTAGGATTGCTGCATCGTCACGATGTCCTTGATGTGGTCAATATTGCTGACGAGCGAGTCGAGTTCCTGCAACGAACGCAATTTCTCCGTCTCCGCGTGTTTGGCCAATGCGTCAAGATACTGGATCAGCTTGCCGCCGCGCTCCCCCTGGGTGAAGAAGCCGGCCAGGTCATCCTTGTTCGCGCGGAGGAGCTCAACCACCTTGCTGACACTCGCGGTATTCGATCCGCGGATTTTGTCTTTGAGGATGCCCGCGGACACATTGACGCTGTTCAGCACGTTGCCGACATTGTGCAGAACGCTGGTGGCGACTTCCGCCATGCCCGCCCTTCGCGACACTTCGAGCAATTGATTGTGCATGGACGCCATCCTCGCCTCCCATTCCTTGCGCTCGGTGATATCGCGATTAATGCCTGCGATTCCGACAATCTTGCCACGTGCGTCGCGCAGCGGGACCTTGGTCGTCCGCAACCAGCACGTCAGCCCTGTTCCACGGTCGACCCCCGTCTCCTCACCGTCAAAGCTTTCGCCAGTGCGGATAACGTGTTGTTCATCCGCAAAAAACTTCTGCGCCATCTCACGCGAGAAGAAATCAAAATCACTTTTCCCGACGACTTCTTCCGGTGTTGATACTCCGAGCCGTCGTGCGTGCGAGACATTGTCAATGATCACGCGGCTCTCGGTATCCTTGACGAAAACATTGTCGGGCAGGTGGTCGATGAGCGTGCGCAGGAGATTTCGTTGCTCTGCCAGCTCGTGGGTCCGTTCGTTGATCCGCGCTTCCAATCGCTCATTGGCCTCTTGCAGCTTTTGCTGGCGCTTCGCGTAGCGCCATGCGTTCCACCTGTAGAGTGCGATCAACAGGACTAGGCCGGAGGCGACCGCCAGAAACTGGAAAGCATCCGTCTGGTAAAAACTCGGCGGCAGTTCCACGTCAACAGCATCGCCCGCCGTGTTCCATACACCGTCTGCGTTGCACGCCTGGACAACAAACCGATACTGCTTCGGTTTGAGATTGGCGTAGAACGCGGAACGCCGATTTCCAGCTTCCTGCCACTCGGATTCGTATCCTTCAAGCCGGTAGCGGTATTGCACTTTTTGCGGGGAAATAAAAGTAATGGCGGAGTACTCGACGAGAAGTTCTCCCTTCCCGGGACGGGGCGGAACCGAGTCCTCGCGCTGGGTAAAGTCTGTTCCGTTGATACGGACGCGCTGAATGTGAACGGGCGGAGGAAGAGGGTTCGCAGGTACATTTCGCGGGTTGATCATCACCACCCCTTGCGGGTTCGGGAACCACACCCGCCCGTCCGTTGTCCTGCACCCCGAATACTCGACTTCGGTCGTATCAACGGTCTTCACCGATTCCAGCCCGTCATACGACACGCACGCGATCTGATTTATCCCGCCGTTGAGAAAGGCATTCACGCTTTCCTTGGTTGTGTGCAGGATCCCGCGCATGGAATGCAGCCACAATCCGCCGAGATCGTCTGGAACAATTGCCAGGATGTGGTTCTCCAAAAGGCCGTGCTCCCGGGTGATCGCGGCAGCGTTCCCGTTTCGAATCCGCGCCATGCCCGTGCGAAGTCCGGCCCAGACATCCCCTTCCTGGTCTTCAGAAACCCACAGGACATCGTAACCAGGAAGGCCATGCTCCACCTTCCAATGCTTGACGCGACCGTCGGTGATTCGAAAAAGTCCGTTCACGGTCGCAACAAGAAGCGATCCGTCCCTGCAACCGTGAAGATGGCGGATCCAATCGAACGGAGGCTTTTCGCCGTCGTCGAACGTATAAGGCTCGTATGCCGACGCACTCGCCCGAAAAAGTTTCCCCCCCACCGATACCACAACGCCTTTGGCGTCCTCGGCCAGCCCTGTCGGCCAATCATCGTTTCTGTGTCGGGCGATGACTTTACCCTGCGACACCACCTCGATCTCGCGAAGGGCATTGATCAGGTAAACATCGCCGTTTGAGGCTTCCAGCACCCCTTTGATGTAAGGCGTTGAAAGGCCGGCCTCGCGCCCGTAGTTGGAGATCGCATGCTCCTTCCAAAAGGAGAGACCACCACTGCCGGCGATCCAGAGCCCGCCGTTTCGCGCTGCGGCGACGCCGTGTGCCGCGCCTGCCGCGAGCCCTTCGTTTACCGAAACTATGGGAAACTTTACGTCGCTCAATTGCGTTAATCCGTCACGAGTTCCCACCCAAATGCTGCCTTCCCGATCCTCACAGAGGGACAGGACAAAATCATCCGAGAGTCCCTTGCTCTTGTTCAGGAAGTCCAGTTGCTCCCCCCGATAACGTGCCAATCCCAAATCCCGCGTGCCGATCCATAAAACTCCATGACGATCCACGAGCAAGGCGCGGGTCTCCTGAATTTGCGGGAGGATGCCAAGCGGTTTGAATTCGGAATCGTAACAGTGCAAACCCAGCTGTGTGCCCACCCAAATCCGATCCTTCTGATCCACTGCAATCGCAAAAACCATTTCACCCTTCTCCTGCAACACAGGATCCGGCAGCTCCCGCATTCGTCCATCCTGCCAGCAAAACACGCCCCGGCCGACCGTGCCGATCCAAACCCGGCCCTTCGAATCCTCATGAATTTCAAGCACCGCTCCCATCCCGTTTGTCATGATCTGGTCTTCGCCGTTTGGACGATGACGTGCCACGCCATCCAGGTATCCGATCCAAACCGACCCGTCCCTGGCTTCCAGCACAGCGCGGGCGTCCATCTCGGGCTTCACCCACCCCACCGATTCCATGGTGTCGAAGCGCGCTACTCCATCGAAAAATCCGCACGCTCCGGGTTCCGTCCCGAACCACATTCCGCCTTTTTTCGATGGCGAGAGCGCGCCGACATTTTGATGCCAGTAATGCGCCGGGAGACTCACCATCGTAAACGCCGCACCATCGAATCGTACGAGGCCTTTTTGTGTGCCCAGCCAGAGACAGCCATCGCGCGTCTGGATGACATCGCGAATGCCGTTTATGGCCAGCCCCCCGCCCTGCCGGGTCCACGTCTGAATGTTGTATTGGAAGACGCTTTTGTCTGGATCCAGGGCACGAGCGAGCCATGGGCACAGGAGAATTCCCATGCCGAGGACAATCATCATCCAGGCAGATGGAAGTGGCTTCACGAATATATCTGTTCGATCAGAAGCCTATCGGTGAGCCAGGACCCTAAATTGAGCAATCCTTTGCACCTCCTTCTCGCGCATCGCCCGGCAACTCGTTGCCAACGGGACCTTTACAACCACTGGAGGTGACGATCAGTTGTTCGTTATTCGCTGGAAATGCGATGCAGGTGAGGTGTTTTGTGCGCCATTTCCGGAGCGCTGACTTGCAGTTGGCTTACGAAGATCGAAGAACCGATCGTCCCCAAAAAAAAGCCGGCGATGCACGAAGTTGTCCACATGTGCAAAATTGAGCGTTGGGCCGGCTGCAACGTCGCTTCGGTGTCACCCGATTAAGGCGCGAGGTTTCCGTCAAGCCATTCAGCGATTCGATACGTGCGCTCATTCAAAGCCCGCATTGCATTGAGCAACACCTCGTACGACGCATAGCGGTTGCTTACGACACCTTTGTTGGAATCAATATTGGATGGATCGGCATCCGCGTCAGGGTCATTGTCAGCATACTTGAACCAATGCCAGCCAACGCACACTTTGGATTCGATCAGCGCGAGGGTGAAATTCTGATAGAAGCTGCCGCGGTCCGCCTGAGTGCGCACCACCCAGCCGGCCCCCGTGTTATTCGGCATGCCGCTGTCCTCGCCTTTGACGTAGTATTCGGTGATGATCACCGGCCTGCCTGATTCCTGCTCCCACATTTGAATGCGTGAAATGTCGGGTGTCCATTGATTGTAGTGGTTGACGGAAATCACATCGACATGCGGTCCAATGGCTCGAAATATTTCGGGCCGGTCCTTGTCCGACGAGAAGAATCGGGATCCGAGATACAGATGATTGGGATCGTGTTGCTTGATGGCTTGATTCACCACTTGGTAATAGCGTCCCCAAACGTGGCCAAGAAAATCCAGGCGATCCTGATTGCTCACTTGTCCCGCAGTCGCGGCAGGACCATAACGTTCCCGAAGCCAGCGCCAGGCTTCGGCATGACTGGAATTGCCGGCAGGCAGCGCGAGCCACGTCGAAAGCATGGATGACGGAAACGCGAGCTCGTTGTCCGAAAAATATCCGAGAAGCCACCGGTCCGTTTTCGTATTCGCAAAAGACTGCGCATAGGACTCGCAGAAGGTGACGAATTCTGGATCGAACACCTGCGGATAACCGGGGTTGGAACTCGAGTCGCTGTACGTGCCGAGGAAATTCTTGATGATCGTGTAAACCAATGGACCAGGTGACCGCCGGAGGCGCGCGGCATCGGACCAGGCGCCCGCGCCGTTGAAGCCGTGCCGGCGCAGCTGCGTGGTCGTCGACACCGCCCAGTTGTTTGCGTTGGTGAACCGGTCAGCCAAGGCCGCCGCAGCACCCGGAGAGTTGATCGTGGAAATCACGGCGATGCCTTTGTGCAGGAAGAAATATCCCTGCGGATCCACGAGCCACCAGCGGTTATCCACCTTCAACGGATAGAAATAACCTGTCGCGTTCGTTTGGCGGGAAAGCAAGCCGCCGTAAATGCTGGCCGGGCCATCCTTCGAGCTGGAGATAAAACTCGGCAACTGCTCGAGAGTGCGAGTGGAGAATGGGTTCCACGCAGCGCCTGTCGGTTTCGTCGCGGCTTCCACGACCAGCGGCGGCGTGGGCAGCTCGCGCACTTTCACGAAAAGCGAATTGGCTCCGACGTAACCAGGCATGGGTTGAGGCGAAACGCGCCCGCGCAACGTAATGTCGTCGAATTCCAAACTGCTGCCGGCCGCAGGCGAATACAAAACAATCTTGAACACGACCGTGTCTCCCGCAGAGAGATTCTGCAGGCTGCTGAACCCGGTGAGGTTGATATAGTGCGGCGTCCAGTCCGGACGGACGGAATTCACAGCTGTCGCCAGCTGGACAAGTTCATTGCTCGTGGACGGCGTCGTCAGATACACCGCGTAACCACGCGGAGTCGAACTGCCGCCCCGGGCGATATTGAAACTGAGGCTCGTCAGGTCTGCATCCGTGACGTTCGATCCTGTTTGGAACGAAAAGGTGAAGCAGCTTTCGTTCGAAAGCGCAGTTGGAATGTCTGGCGTGGTGTTCTTGAAGTTCAATTGCAACGAAGGCGCGGACGCGTACGCACTGAAGTTCACATCAAACAAGGCGAGCCCGGCGCCAGGGGTCAGGTCGCTGCCGGGGCCGTCCTGATAAACAGCTGTGTGCGGGTGGCGTTGCCCAAGTTCATAACGCAGCAGGACGAGCTCCCCTTCGTTCGTGAAGGCAGTATTAAACGCAAACCAGGTTTCACTACTGTCGGGATCCGCGGGGACGTTGGTCGGAAAGGAACTCCACTCGGCGAGGTTCGAAGAATACTCAACCGCATAACTGCGTCCGCGGATGGAATTCCATTTCGCGCTGATCGTATCGGCCGCGGCCTGTAATTCCGTGATCCGCAAGGGCGAAGTCGCAGCAGGATTCGTCGCCGTTGTGGTCTCACCCCAAACGGCGATCGAATCCAGTTCAACACTTTGCGCTGCTTCTGCCGTCCAGAAGGGAACACGCACGCGGACGGCGTCCCCCGGCCGCAGATTCTGCAACTCAGGTACGTTGAGCAAGTTCACATCAACGAGCTGCCATGCAAACCGTTGCGCATCGATCAACGTGGAAGGTTGCACCTGCAAATCTGCGGTGAATGGAGTGGTAACATAAACGCCAAAACCGCGGTTGCTGTTGGCTCCGCCGCGCGCGATTTGAAACGTCAGGCCCGTCACCGAAAGGCTCCCGACCATTGGCCCCACGATGAAGTCGAACGAAACACAGCAATCCTTCGTCAGCGCCGTGCCGGCATTATTGAGGGGCAGTGCGCCCGCCGATGGACTCATTGAAAGAACGGGCGCACCTGGATAAGCGAGTTGCGATGGAAGACTGACCGTCCCAACGCCGCTGCCGGGTTCAAGGCTTTGCCCCTGGATGATTCCACCGGGAGCCGTGAAGGTGGGACCCGCACCGCTCATGTCGTATCGCAGGAGCAAGCCCGCATGCACGGCCGGAAAAGTGCATGCCAGCATGGCAATCAGTGTCACCGCCAGGCAAACCGTTGGCCGCACACTGCCGCCAGCCAACATCACGCGTTCATCACGGTTCATGTCAGCGCAGTTTATCACCTTGGGAAAAACACCCCGCCAACCCATCGGGTGGGGGTTGTGAAACCATCGGGATCGTGAAACTTATTGTTGCTTGATGCGAAGAAACAATTGCGTTGCACCAGCATACGGGGGCAGAGGTCCGGGGCTGACATTCCCAAGAACCGTGATGTCATCAAACTCCGCGCTTTGCCCGGGGTTTGGCGCATAAAATGGAATCTTGAATGTGATGGTCTGGCCGGCGGTGAGATTTTGCAGGCTCGCAATCCCCGCAAGACTGATGTTCTGCGCACTCCACGCCGGACGTTGTGTCGGAAAATCCGTGGCGCCTTGGACTTGTTCATCTGTCGTGCTGGGCGTCGTAACGTAAACCCCGTAACCCCGTGGAGAAGCGCCGCCCCCGCGCGCACCGTTGAACGTCAAACCGGTCAGGTCCAGATCAGTCACGTTGGACCCGACCGTCAGTTCGAACGTGAACCACGCCTGGTTGGCAACGGCCGAGGCGAGATCTGCGCCAGCCGTGGGGAACCCAATCTGCAGAACGGGCGCGCTCGCGTAATTGGGTGTGACGGTGGCGTTGAAATTGAACAGGTTCAATCCGCTTCCTTGCGTCAGTGGTCCGGCCGCGACCAGGTCCGCCGCGTTCTGAACCTGGGCCCCCGCGGTGCCCATTGAATACTGCGCCAGGACCAGACTGGCGCCGCTTCCAGCGCCGCTAAGGTCAAGGACCGCCGTGGTGGAATTGGTCGCGGCGTCCGCAGCGATGTCTTGTTGCAACCCAGACCAGTCATGCAAATTCGTGGAATATTCGACCGCATAGCTGACGCCCGGATAGGAATTCCATGTCAGCTTCACGCCGCTGGCCTGGCGCTCAATGGCGGTGATCTCAAGCGGCAACAACTGCAAAGGATTCGCCGCTACTTTGATGATGCCCTGGCTCATGAGCAGCGATGTGTCCCATGTTTGATTGGGCTGCCCAAGTGGAGGCAGCTGGATCGTGTCGAAAGACCCGCTCACAACGGCATCGATCAGTTTGAAACTGTCGCCGACTTCCAGCGCAGGTCCAATGTTCACGACCGACAGCGTCCCTGCAGCCGGGAACTGCGCGACCAGCACCTTGTCCGCATTCTGCCCGTTGGTGCGATTGATCTCCATAACTGTAGACGCCGTGGCGGCGAGCGTGACAGAGCTGGCGAGGGTCAGGGTTCCAATCCCTCCACTGCCCGGCGCCAGCCGGCCGCCGTCGAGCACCGCCACGGGACCGAGCACGTTGCCGCTGCCTCCGAGCGCGCCACCGCTGTTGATGGTGACGGAGCCGCCGTTCCACGTCCCGTTCACGCGAAGTGTCCCATCGTTCACTGTCGTACTGCCCGCTTCATTCGATCCGCTCAGGAACTCGACAGTGCCCTGGCCGTCCTTCGTAAATGCTCCGGTGCCGATGGAAAATGTATTCTGGAAGGACATCACTGATGTCGCATCAGCAGCTCCGTTTCCCACCGTGCTTTGCAGCGCCACGTTGTCTCCGAGAACCGTGTTGGCAAAATTCATGCGCACGCCGGCGTTCACGACGCGAAACCGTGCGTCGCTCGTGATGGTGACCGGCCCAGCCCAGGTGACGCTGTTGCCCGTTGTGTTCACATACAACGCGCCGGGCGCCGCACTGATGCCTGTGCCGCCCACTTGAATCGGCTCCGCAACCGTCATTTCGCCCACGAACGTATTCACGCCCAGCCGGCCGTTTGGCAACACAATGGTCCCCCCCAACGGGCTGCCCAATGCGGCGCTGGTGGTGATGTTCAACTGGCTCTCGTTGTTGATCGTCGTCACTCCAGTGTAGGAGTTTGTCCCGCGCAGAATCAGGGTCGAACCACCGCCTGCAAGTTCGACGGCGCCACTGCCGGTGATTTCCGCATCGACGGTGATGCCGCCGCTCGCCAGATCGACCTTGAAGATGCCGTTGTTGGTGATGATGGCCGGGGATCCGAGGGAACCGAAGCTCCCGCCCACGCCGATCGACAGCGTTCCCGCTCGAATGTCCACAGGACCGTTAAACTGGTTTGCGGGGCTCGTGAAGGACAGCGTGCCCGGCCCGGACTTGGTCAGAGTTCCCAGTGTTGAAATGCCCTCGCCGTAGAAAACATAAGGTTGCGCGCTGTTGTTGACCGTCATGTTTTGTGGCTGCACTGTCGCCGCAACGAAGATATCAGGCACTGCTGAACCGGAATCGGTGAACGTCACATTATCCCCGGTGCTGAATGTTGTCGCGGTGCCGGTCCAGTTCGGTGAAACGGTGTCCCACGAATTGCCCGCCCCATCCCCGACCCATGTCAGATTTTGCGACGCTGAGGTGATGATGAGATTTACCTGGCCCGGCGTGCTTGTATCCAGCTGGAATGTCGCAGTGCTCTCGGGTGGCGGCACCAGGTTGAACGATCCACCGCCTTGTATCGTGCCGTTGTAATTGATCAGCCGGTATGTGCCGCCCGGCTTGAAACCGGCCAGCGCCAAATTCAAGGCTGGCGTTCCGTTCAGCGTCAGCGCGCCTGTAATGTTCAAAACGTCATTTGTCAGGGCGCTGAGGTTGAAATTCAGCGTGTTGGCTGAACCCGCCGTCAACGATCCCATCACAGTGCCGCGGGAATTCAGAACCTGCCCGAAGCCTTCGTTCAAGGCCAGCCCGCCGATGGGCGTGGCGTCGATGGTGCCGCCCGCAAGGGTGATAACGGACACGCTGCCGATCGCGCCCGCGTGATTCAGCCTCAGCACGCCATTGCTGATCACCGCGGTTCCTGCCAGCGGATTGATCCCGCCGAGGGTCACCGTGTTGGTATTCAGCTTCACGATCGCGCCGAAACCATCGATGACATTGTCGATCGTGAAGTCGTTGGTTGCATTGAACGTCACGGCATTCGCAAGGCCGCTTAACAATACTGTCCCCGAACCAAGCGGAGACTGTGCGTTGCTCCCGATTTCAATCCGCCCGGAATTCACCGTCCAATTGCCGCTGTAGGCAGAGTTGGTTCCAAAGAGCACGAGCGCGTTGTTGACCATTCCCACGGTAAGATTGCCGCTGCCGCTCAACGACGAACGCAACCAGACATCGCGCGTGCTTCCTCCCGCGACGGAATTGATGGTGGAGCTGTCCTGAACCAGAACCGTGCCGGCAATGGCGGAAATCGTTGTGCCATTGGCGGTGTTGTAGGTGATGGATCCGCCGTTAAGGATGAGGTTGACGGTCGCCACGCCATTGCCCGCGCCGCCGTTCTTCAATACGAGCCGCCCGCCCGCATCGATTTGCAAGGTGTCCCCGAGAAACAGAGACGGACTTTGAACATCCGGCGTCCGCACATCAAAACCGCTGGGTGTGACGTAAGCGTTCCCCCCGGCGGGAACCGCGGCGGGCGATCCCCACGCGGCTTGATTCCAATGCGCGCCAAGACCTTGCGTGACGGTTTGATTGATTACCGCGCCGTTGGCAGGCGCGGCCACCAGCACGGTGCCAAGCACTGAGGCGCTCCAGAACAGGGATCGTTGGATTGAATTCATTAGCATGGTGGATCAATGATGGGTTTAAGGGTCAAAGTTCTGCGTCAACCTGCCGGGACTGAATTGTCGTGCTGACATCCACGCGCCTTGGGATTTCGAAAATCCCTGACGGCTCCCGTTCCGAGGCGGCGATTTTCATGGCTGAGGGAATGGTGGCGAGGGTTGCACACGGGCGCTCGATTCAACCACCCTACAAAAGCATGGGGGAAGCCGTGGGGTTCATCGTCAGGGACGCACTTTGAGATAGGGAACGTCTGGCCGATTGATTTTTCCAAGATCTTCCTGGAAATGGTAGAAGAGCCGCGAACTCGTATCGAACGTCGTCAGTTGAAGCAATCGTTCCCATTTGATCCAGTTGACCGAGCCATCGACCGTCAAATGATTGGCACCGTCCGGATACGCAGCGCGAGGGCGTTGATGTGCAACGCGACCATTGCCACTGGCGATGGCCCACGGATTTCCCGGCGCCGTGCCGTCCTTGCAAACCAGATCCGCCGCGAGCACCCACGACGCCTTGGCGCGGCTCAACTTCGTCGGACTCGCGGATTCAATACCCGCCGTGTTGGCGACGTTGTACCACCAGTAGATTCCGCCAAAATACTGATATCCAACATTCCACTGCGGGGGCGTCGTGGTTGAATTGTAGGAAACGCTGCCCTGGCCAAGGCTGGGGCACGCCCAGATGGATGGATTATTGGTCAGCGTCGGGTCCAGGTTCACTTCCTTCGCCATGCCAGCTTGAGGTGAATTGATCGCGTGTTGATTGTATTTGCCCTTCACGGTCGCACTCGGATTCCCCGCCGCGGCGCGCGCCTCCACCACGTAATCGTTGTTGTCTCCGGCATAGATGGTCATTCCAATTCCGATCTGGCGGAGATTGTTCAAACAGGATGCGCGGTGCGCCTTCTCCTTCGCCCGGGAAAGCGCCGGCAGCAACATCGCCGCAAGGATCGCGATGATGGCGATGACGACCAGCAATTCAATCAGGGTGAATCCCGGCTGCAGGCGCCGCCATGGCAGGTGGGCGCCACGTTGCAAAGTGTTAACGGATGTCTGAGTTGTCACAGAGATATTGGGTTTGCTGCTGGCGTGATTCTATTTCAGCAACCCCCAACGACCACCCTACAAAACTTAGGGGTGAAGGACGCAGGCTGGACGTTGGCACGCGTGAGAGCCACGGCATTCACACTGCAACGCAAGAACGAAGAGATGCCTGAAAAGTCCGCCGCTCTCCCGCATTCAACTTCGAAGCAGGGGACCGCCCGATCGCTTACAATCCATCGTTCGCGCGGAAAAAGCGGGAGGAATTCGGGGTCGTGGGAGAAGTTACCCTGAACCGATCACCTGGACTGTTCGTGGTCAGCAGCGTTTGCCACGCGCCATTCGCAAGGTTGGTTCTGTATCGCACGGTCACGGTTTGTCCGGGCGAGCAAAGGACATCGAAGCTCAACACACCCGCATTCCGCACTGCGTTCGTCAGAATCAGCGGGCTTGTCACCGTGGAGGCGGTCTTCAAGACAAACTGCGTCACGGTCGCCCGGTAAACTGACGTGGAATAGCTCGTGCCGTTGGTTGTTGAAACGTACCGATAAAAACCGACCGTTCCTTCGTATTCTGAATTCGGCTGGAACGTGCCCGCTGGAATACTAACGGACGTGGCGGTTCCTTTCAGCGCTCCGGATTCGCCGAGGTTCGTCGAAGAGAAGACATCGCCGATGTGTACCGCGATATAATCAGCGGCCGAACCACCCGGAAACGCATCCCACGTGAGCGCGAACGGCTGTGCGGGATTGACGTTCTGTGCCGCCGCGTGATTGCTCACGCGCGGCGCGGCCGGTTGTTGCAAGCTCGCGGGAAAATTCAAGGGCACGATCTGGTTCGACGAAGCGGATTGAACATTGAACACGTAATTGCCAGACGAAAAGGTCGAGTCAAAGGCGGGCAGGTTCGTGTAAATCGCGAACAAAAAGTAATCTTCCGGCTGCACAAAGTTTTGATTGAGGTTCGATATCGATCCTGACGGCAGTGTCAGCGTGACGGCAGTGGCGGTACGATTCGATGCAAGGGACGTCAGCGCGCCAAAACTGTAGGAGAAATCAGGATCCACAGTGGGTGCTGCCGCGGAACTCTGGACGTAGGTATGCGTCTTTCCGAGTGAGAACGATGTAATGGCATTTGTTCCGGAACCACCGCCACCGCCCCCTGCGCTGGTCGTAAAAAATCCGCTGGTTTCGCCCTCCAGCGTGTCTCCCGACGCGCTCTCGCCATCAACGCTCCACACGATGAACTTGCCGGCCGGAAACGCTGGCGATGGCGTGCATGTCAGGACCGTGTTGCCGGCGCTCCAGGCCGCGGTTGTGTTCAGTGGCACGAACGGATTTGAGGAGTCGAGGAACATCGCTTCCGTGAAATCGGGATTCATTGCTGTGCTGAAGGTGAACACAACACCTGCCGTCGGGGAAACTCCGCCGGCTCCACTCGGCGGAACGGTGGAAACAATCACAGGTTGCGCATTCACAAAAATCCCGCCCGACAGCGAGAACAACAAAGTCATCAACGGCAGCAAACGCATTTGGAAACCAAGAGATCTCATATTTTCGGGACAGGATTGAAAAAGAATGCACGTGTGTTGTCACGGCGAATCCACCAAACATTGCGGGCGAACCCTGCGGCCGGATCTTCCATCCGTGCGCACGGAAGCACCCACTTTTTACACCCTCCGCTGCCGGGCATCAGCGCGCAGCAGAGCCGTCGAGGGTTACGGCAGGGCAGTGACGCGGAACACGAGGTTGCTGGTCACAGGCAGCGGCTGCCACAACGGCGGCAGGGCAAGCTGGCCGCCATTGTTGTCGCCCCACATGTACAACTCGCCCGCGGAATTCACTGCGACGTCACGGCTGAGGAAAGTCCAGTTACTCGCCGGGCCCACGCGTTTCGGTTCCTTCAAAACCGATGTGTCATTCGGATAGGGAATATTGGGGTAGAGATGATCCGCCGGCGTGTAATAGAGTTCATTCGTTACAGAAGCCACTCCGGATCGCCCCCACATCCAAAGCGTTCCGTCAGTGCGCAGCCCGGCCGAATAACCGCTCGAACCCGTAGCTACCACCGATCGCCAGTTCATGGCTGAACCGACGCGCGTCGGCACATTGGTGCCGGTGCCTGTGGTCACCACGGCTGGATATGACGCATTGGGTGCGGGAGCGAACATGCAGGACCAAAAGGAGTGAATGTACGGCGCGGTCAGGGCGACAATGCCCAGCTGAGCGTCAACATTGTACGACCCCCACGCCTGCAGAGATCCGTCGCTCGCAATCGCGAGCGTGTGATTGAAGCCCGCCGCGGCGTCCCGCCATGAATCGTTATTCACCGCAATTGCGTCCTGGTTCGTTGCGGTCCAGAAGAAAAGCATCCCGTTGGTCGCCAGTGCGACGGTGTGGGTGTCTGCGCCGGCGATATGCTTTGAAAACGGAACGTTCGTCAGCAGTGTCGGCTCAACCAACGTTTTCTGATTTCCAGGGGCAGTAAGTGAATCTCCCGAAATCCCGCCAAGGTTCCAGCCCCAAACCGCTCCGTTGGCTTCAATGGCCCACATTCGCCGAGCGAACGTATGAACGGATCGCCATTGCCTGTCCGGCACCAGGTGCACAGGCAATGCTTCTCCGCGGTTTGTGCTGGCAGTCGTGCCGCGGAACCTGCCCCAGCCCCACAGACTGCCATCGGCATGCACCGCAAGCGTCAGGGAACTCCCCGCCACATAACTCCTCCACGGACCCGTTTTGACCAGCGGCGTCGGCACAAAGCGCGCCGTCCGATCACCCAGCCCCAACTGGCCCACGTTGTTCGCACCCCACATCCAGAGGTTGCTGCGAGCATCAAGCGCCGCGACGTGGTTCTCGCCCTTGAAAGCGCTCAGCCAATTCGTGCCTGGCAATCGCAACAGCACATTCGTCGATTCCACCGATTCATTGTGCGGACCCGGACCCCACGAGTGGACGCGCCCGTCCACTTTCTGCGCCGCAAATCCGCCCGAGTAATTCGCGGCAACCGCACGCCAGTTCGTGTCGGAATTCACCCGCTGGAAAACACCGTCCCGCGGCTCATCGCCCGAACGCGGAGAGAATTCACCGGCCGTCCACACTGTGCCGTCACTGTGCAGCGCAATGTTTGGCTCCACGCTTACCCAGCCGCTCCTGGCAGATGCCGCGTCGAACAGGTAATCGTCCTGGAGCCGGCGAAGCGTCCCTTCCACATCGGGCGGCGGCCCATGAAGCGATTCGCAAATGCTTCGCACATCTTCGGGAGGAAGACCGAATCCGGAAAATTCTTCGACGCAAGCGCCATACCGGGCCGGGTAGCCAAGGACATGTTGAACATTTCCCAGGGATTCCCGGTTCATCCACAGCGTCCCATCGGCTTTGAGCGCGTAAACCACGCCCGCGAAAGCCGCTACGTCCAGCCATGGGCCTGGCACCCCGACAGGCGACGGTGCGTCCACCGCGGGAACAGCGGTATTGGTCTGCAATAACCGCTCGCGAATAAGACGGGGAAGGATTGTTTCGCCCCACGCCCAAAGCGACCCGTCGTTCTGAATGCCAACGGCCCATCCGGAACCTGTCCAGCCCCACGTTGAAACCTTGGCCCAGTTTCTGTTCGTTCCAATTTGCAGCGGCACCTCGACGACAGGCGGATTGTTTGACCCAAACACATTCCCTGTGTTCTGTCCCCATCCCCAAAGCGTGCCGTTGGTCGCGATGGCGAAACTGCGCCAGTTCGATGCGAAGACAGAGCGCCACCGCATGTTGGTTCCCACGGGCACAGGTACCGGCCATGAAATGTCGCGTCCGCCGGGCGTAATGAAGCCACCCACGTCGTTTGTGTTTCCCAACTGCCCGTAGTTCGAATCGCCCCATGCCCACAGCGTGCCATCGCCCTTGATCGCCAGCGTGTGCGACGCCCCTGTAGCCAGTGAAACCCAGTTCGAACCGCGCGCCATCAAGGGACCCCGATCCGTGTTGAAGCTGCGTGTCTCGTTCCAGCATCCCGTGACGTAATACTCCGACGAATAGGTCTGGAGCGCGTTCCCAAACTGTCCGCGCTGGTTCAGGCCCCACGTGAAGATGAAACCGTTCGTCGCAATTCCCGCCGCGTGCGGGCCGGTCATTGCAAAAGTCTTTCCAGGCCGGGGAAGAATCGGGCTCGTTCCGCGTTGATACTCCGCCACATTCGAAACGCCGTTCCCGTTCTCATCTCGCGAAGCGTCAGCGGGATCGTCGGGATCGAGAAACAAGCGATGCTGCAACTCAAACAAATCGTCCATGCCGTCGCCGTCAGAATCCGGCCGCATAGCGTCCGGGTAAATCTCTGCGCGGAAGAAGGAGTGCACGTGCTCGGGAAATATCATCACGGCAATCTCCCGGTTGGTTGCGCTCACCTGTCGCATTAGCGCTATGTTCGTGAGAGCGTCGACCGTTGTTGAACGGTACAACACGAGCGTGCCGCTGTTCGTCGAAGAAAACACCAGCTGCGCCGTTCCATTCGTAAGAGTCAGGGACTGGATTCGCGCTGCTGACCCGCTATCGACACAGCACGCCATCATCACGAATAGAACAGGCATGGTGCACAGCCGCAGCATAAGCTCGATATGAAGTAAATATCTGCGTCGATCGGGAACACGCAGACGATAGCACGCCCGCGCGTTCCCGCAATGCATTCCATTCGGAGAGTAGATACCCCTCCACGCCGGCTCGAGAAATCGGAATCAATGATCGTGACCGAATATTTACCGGTCAAGGTTTCCCGAACCTTCACCCAAATTCCCGCCTCATTTAGTCGTCCCTGCCGTCCGCAGGGACGTCTGCCACGACATTTTACCCTCTGCAGCACTCTTCTCAGGATCGCCCGAATGATTGTGGGCAGGCCGGGCAAGCGGCGACGCGTGAAATTCGGCCTCGCAGTGGGGTCGATCTACCCTGCGGGTTCTGGCTACTGTATCTGCTGGTATCTGGTCTTTGTACATATTCACCTCAACTGTGTATTCCTGTTATTGGTTTGGAGCGTTCGCCCAAAGCGCCCTGCGCTTCTCTCGCACGCGCTGTGCGAGCCTTGCTGTCTTTCGTTTGCGCAGCCGTCGTTCGATCTTTTCCGAGACAACATCCAGCGCCGCAATCGGATCACGCCCGCTGTGCGCAACGATCACGTCGTTGCCCGGAACTTCATAGTGGACTATGACGTGAAATCGATCTGCGGCTTTTCGTGCTGGTTCTTTGCGAAATTGAACCCTTACCCGGAACGCACGCGGCGCGTATTGCCGCACGCGCCCGATCTTGCGGACAACCGCATTCTGCAGATCCTCCGATACGTCGAAACCGTCGGCCCGCGTGAGAATGCTCAATTGGCCATTCTTGAGGGAATGAAGGCGGACGTCCCTGAGGCTCGCAGTCCCAGCGTTCAAAGCGAATAAGGAATTCATGTTCATATCAACCTTTCAACAACGTTGGATTTCGCCTCCTTGATAGCCCAGACCATGCCAACCCGGAATTTCATCGGGTTGGCGGCCGCAACGCAGTGCGAATCACAAACGGCGGGTGGAACTGCGGCTGGCGCGGGATGTTTTGTTCCGGCTTCGGTTACTTTTGTTCCGGATCCCGGAAAAAAAACATGGGTCGGAAAATAGCTGCCAGCCTCGCGCAAATGCGACGAGTCCTGAGATATTCTTGAATCTGCGAACGAAACCGCCGCTCACTACGGCTTCAGAAGATAAAAACGGGCAGCGTGATTCGTCGCGTGTGAGTCCACGAATTCATACGCACCCGCTCCGCGCGGCGAAGGTGGACCCATGTTTTCCCATTCGCCGATGGGAGCGGCGAGATTGGTCGAGGCGAAAACCGAATACGTGCTCACCTCGCTTTCAACCCGGAACACAAACGCTCCATTCGCCAGCCGGCCAATGGGAATCAACAACGGCCTGGCTCCGAGAACCAGGATGCTCCCGGGTTGCGCGGTTGAAGAAATGAGTTCGTTGCCTGCCAGCGTGCGCGCTTCCGGGTTCGCGCTGAAAGGCGGCTCAAGGACCGCGGGAAGAATTAGCGGATACACGGCCGGAATCGCATTGGCAGGAACGGAATAATTCAGCAGCAGCAGCGGGCCATTCGCAATCGGCGAGCCGCCCAATACAAAGGCGGTCACCCGATGAATGCCGTTCCCGAAGTCATCCACAAAGCACTGCACGTGAGGCTGCGATGGCGC
Organism: Verrucomicrobiia bacterium; assembly: GCA_035629175.1. Classification (NCBI taxonomy): domain Bacteria; kingdom Pseudomonadati; phylum Verrucomicrobiota; class Verrucomicrobiia; species Verrucomicrobiia bacterium. The sequence goes on from DASPIL010000058.1 coordinate 144,413, forward strand.
AGGGATTACCGCCGGAATCGCCCACGCCGGTGAGTTTGTCACGAAGAACGCCACCGCGCTCAGGTTGGTTGGCGTTCCTGAAACCGTGACAGGCATGGTCACAACACTCCCGGCTCCCGCTGAATGGGTGCCCAGCGACAACTCAAGCGCACACACCGAAGCCGCCGCAGCCCATGCCGCAACGGCAAACGGCAGCGCACGGCGTCCGGGCGAAAATGAAAAATGTGTTTGCATGTAACGCCCTCGTTTACGGCCGGAGATTTCTGTAATACTGGATGACCTCATTCAACTCCTGCAAATCCACGACACCATCGCCGTTCGAATCTCCCGGTATTGGACCACCCAAAACCGTCGACAGCACATTGTGGAGACCAAAACCTTTCTGGGGGGTGAAGGGCGATCCTTTGAATCCTGAATCCACAGCTTGAACGCTCCAGTAGTAGTTTCGGCCGGCGGGCAACGGCAGAGTGAATGTGTTTGCAGATCCCACATTTCCGCGGAGATCGATGAGCAATGTTCCGTTGGATAGGGCAGGCGCAGCAATTACGTCCTGAAGCAATGGCGCAGTTTCAACGCGCAGGTTGTAGGTAATTCCCTGCGGTGCTGTTTGAGCATCGCTGGCCGGGTTCCACCGGAAAGTCACAAGCGAATTGGAAACTGTTGTGGACAGTCCGACGGGAACCGACGGCGCGGCGTTCGGAATTCCCAGTTGATTCAAAAACAGGAAGGTTCGGAAGTTGAATGTCTCCGCCTCGAAGCCCCCGCCCGTGAGATCCATTCTGCCATCGCGATCGAAATCGAGCCACGCCAGCGACTCGGTTTCCACCTGCGGCAGGTTGAGATTCGTCAGCGAGAAGGAAACCCCGTTGTTGTTGCGATACATGTCCATGGCCGGCGTGTAAGGAAACTCATTGTTGCTCGCGCCCGACAAAACCACGTCGACCCACCCGTCACCGTCGAAATCGCCCCACGCGGCCTGGCCGAAGATCAGCGGCGCCAAAGCCGATCCCGAATCACTGAAAGTTCCATTTCCGTTGTTGCGCAGGAGCACAGTCAGCATTTCGCCGCCAAACAACTCGGTCTCGCCCATCAGCAATAGATCGAGGAATCCATCGTTGTTGTAGTCGATCCACTGCACGACGTCCGCAATCATGCCTGGCAAAGCGCCAGGTACGAGCGTGAACCCGGCGTTGCCATTGTTTCGATACAACAGCGTCGCAACCGAGTCATCCTCATACGCTCCGTTGACGGCGAGATCCGGAAATCCGTCATTGTTATAATCCCCGACCGCAACGAGCGAGAATCGCGGCACCTCCACTCCTGCCGATCCAATATCTACAAACATCTGTCCGCCGGGCGTCGGCCGATTCAGCCATATATTGAACAGGGCCTCGGATTCACTGAACGATGGACCCACGAGAAGAACATCCAAGCGGCCATCACGATCGAAGTCCGCCACCAGCAACTCTTCCGCGCCATCGGACACCACTAGAAAACTGTCGGCGAGAACCAGCGTTCCACCAGTGTTCTTCAGGAATTGCAAGGCGAACCCCTCGTCGTCGTCCTCTTCCCACTCACCCAGCGCCATCACATCCATCCATCCATCGTTGTCCATGTCGCCAATCGCCATCAAGTCAGACGAGAACGGCATGAATTCCTCCACTAATCCGTTCGTGGGGGTGTTGAAGTAAATCGAGCCCGAGCGAAGGATGTCCAGGCGTCCATCATTGTCGAAGTCGGCCCAGCCATCGCCCGTCACAAATCCCACAGCCGAGGCAACATCAACCAGCAGGTTGTTGAACAGGATTTCGCGTCCGAAATTTGTTCCCGCCTCGTTCATGGCCTCAGCGCGAACGCTGTAAGATCCAAGCGTCAGCCCCGCGACGACTGCCGTAACTTCCGTCGTCCCCGTATTCGTGACGCTTTGCCAGGGCGTGAATTGATTCAATGCGTTCCCGCTGCCCCACGCAAACCGCACCTGCGTGGCAGCGTGACCCGTCACCCGTGCGATAAATTCAGCACTCGTCGGGGTGATGTTCGTGGGCGGCAGCGTCGTGATTTCCGGTTGCAACGGAACTCCTGGCGAACTCCACGACGGACCCAGCACGGCGCCGTCGTAGAACGACGTTCCGGAGTTCTGCGCCACCGCGCCGCCACCTTCGTCCATTCGAAAATACGCAATCAATCCCGGCTGCTCGCCTGGCAGGCTTCGGAAACGGTTGGTTGCGATCTCATCCGCACTCCGGACGCGATTCCAGATGCGCACCTCGTCCATCAACCCGGTAAATGCCTGAGAAACCTGGAACCCGCCCCCAAGTGAATCCTGCTCCTGTCCCAGTTCGAGGATGCCGCCCCTTGCAATCACCTGCCCTGCGGCAATCACGTCATTGGAAAGCACAATCGTGCCATCCTTGTAAAAGCGGAGCACACCCGAGTTGGTCCAGGTCATTGCGAGGTGATGCCACTGGCCGTCATTCGCCGAAACGTTCGTTAATGCCGTGCGCGCGTCGTTGATGGCGCACTGGAAATTGCGGTAATCGAAGATGAACAACGAGTTGGCGTTGCTCGCGGTCGCGTAGGATACAGGCGTGCCTGCGTTCGTCGTCGACGAGGATTTCATCCACAGCTCAACGGTTACCGAGTTCGTCGGGAACCGCAGGGCAGTATCGACGATCTCAATGCGGTTCGTGTTGCCGAAAAACTGCATCGCGTAGTTCGCGGCGGATAAGGGAAACGCCAGAAACATGCAGGTGAGCAGTGCTACCATCCGGATCGCACGAGGCAATGATTGCGGGAATTGCCTGTGGAAAACGGGCGCCGGGTTGTGGCAGATGGGATTTGGGTGAGATCGTTCGAAACGGGAGAAGCAACAGCTCATGCGACGAGTCGGATTGGGAACTTGTGTTCCAGAATTCAAGGGCTGGCCCGTTGTCTCACATGCAGGGTTCGGCTGTCAAGGACGGCGGCCGCCAGGGAGGAATGATGTCACCCGGTGTCCGTAGTCACGGGGACTTGATAGCGCTTGAACGGCTCCCGTTATTGTGGTGTCGTTCGCATGAAAGGATTGTTTCAAAATCAATGAATCCACTCGTTCCCGTTGTCGCAATGTTGGTGCTATCTGCCGCCGCCCATTCCCAAGTCATCTATGATATCGATTTCAACCGGCTGCCGCAGGTTCCAGGCATTCCGGTGGTGAGCGGGACCGCGCCGCACCACGTGTCCGAGATTTTGTGGGGGACGCCCACTGTGGAAAGCTCCGTCGGCGGCCTCACCGACCAGCCTCTCAAGCTGGACCACAGCGGGAACAATGGTCCTTTTTACTACGACCAAATCCAGATAGTGATGCCAGAGATCCAGCCGTCGAGCTGGGATTTGTTTTTCGATTTCACTTCTCTGGGTTTAGTGGGCAGCGATAGCGAGCTTGCGGTGCTGTTCGATACCCCCGCCGTGAGGAACGTTTACTTTCGCGGTGATGGCCACATTTACCTTTATGGTCCGACGAGCCCGTACTATGAAGAAACGGAGATCGGCACGTTCAGCGACGGAGAGGTGTTTCGCATCCATGTTCACGTCGATTTGGAGGGCAATGAATGGTCGGCCTACAAGAACGGCGTGTTGCTCGGTTCAACTCCTTTCTTCATGAGCGGATCCTCGTTGAATTCCATTCGTTTTTCCTACGGCCTGCCATTCGGCGCGCTGAACGACACAAGCACCGTGGGCATCGACAATATCATCATAGCCATTCCGGAACCTGGGACCTCGGGAATGCTGCTTTGCGGCGGGGTGTTGCTGCAGCTTTCAACGCGAAGAATTCGCAATCGGTTATTCCTGCTGCAGGAGAAGCGTTCTGAGGCGCACAGAGAACGTGATGCGCAGAGGCTTTGCAGTTTGCCCGCTTTCAAACTCGCGAAGACGGCGGAGATCGGAATCCTGCCATGATTAACAAGCAGGACGGGGCAGCCTTGAAAATGTAACGTGCAAACAATGGCGGACGCACGGAACCCTTTCCGAAGCGCCTGAAGGCACGCGCTCCGGCACAGCAAACCTCACTGGCTATTCCGCCGAACGGTGATTCACTGCGTCGAGGTATTTGGCGGGATTTCGGATTCGATCCAGCCTCTCAGCCTCAACGGCATCGCGTCCGGCTTTTCCCCGGACACTCCAAATGGCAGCGCACACCGCGCGAGAAAGCCGCAACAGGTGGAGCGGGCCCTGGACGAGATCGCGGCAGATAAGCTTGAGTTTGTGCATGAAAGTTCTCGATCCCGGGAACCGGCGCACCAACGTAGCAGCTCCCGTTTGTTACTATGCCTTTTTCCGCCTGCGTCCAACCGGGCGCACTAATTCGATGATCTCGGGCATCACCCATCCCATTTTCTCCTCGATAATTTCCATCAAGGCGATGTCAGCGACGCCAGCCTGCCCGACGTCCGCGAGCAAGGGGCGGCTTAACGCCCCGCCGCCCGAGTTCAACTGCCGGACTCGACGGGAAACCATGTTGATTAAGACGTGCGGGTCCCCGACTTTTGCCAGGGCCTGTTTTACAAGTTCAGCTTTCATATTCAGTGGTATTTATTGGTAGAACTGTGGCAGCCATCACCCCTGCCGCGACGTGCGGAAGGTTCCGGCCAGGCCCGCGATGATCGCGACAATGCCGCCGATCAGCATCCAGATGGACTTATCGGTCGGCGACCCGGTAAAGAATCGCGAGACATCGGAGCCAAACGAGTTGGCCGCCTGAAAGCCGTAGATCGCGAGAATTGTTCCGCCAACGAGCAGAACCAGGGAGAATGTTTTATTCATAGGAGCTTGACGGAACCCGACGATCACCGGCGTTTCCGGCCGGAAATTAAATTAACCAGGATCATCACCACTGCGATCACGAGCAGGATGTGAATAAATCCGCCAATGGTGTAGCTGCTGACGAAACCGAGCAGCCATAGAATGATGAGAACCACCGCGATAGTATATAACATAATAAGATTATAAATGCGGAGCAGCTGACGCGACCTGCGCCAGCGTTCCGGAGGTGGACGACTATCTGGCGGCCACGGGCACTGCAATGGTCATGTCGTTGACCACGCTGATGACACCGTTGATGTCATTCGCCAGCTTGGTCACGAGGCTTTTCTCGGCGGCGTTCTTTGCGATACCGGTCACAGTGACCACCCCGTCAACCGTTACGACCTTCGTTTTCAAAGCGCTGGTCGAGCGGTGCGACAGGAGCGACGATTTCACCTGGGCAGTGATCGAGGCGTCGTCGATCTTCTCCTCCAAGGAGGCCGGCTTTTCCGCCGCGGTTTTCGCGACAGTCATTTCATTCTTAACTTCCTTAACGCCTTCGACATCCCTGGCGTATTCGGCGGTCAATTCCTTCTGAACACCAAATTATTAACAGCCGCAGGCCACGATGTGAACTCCGCCGAAGACGGCTCCATCGCCTGGTCGGCGCTCAGCACGAGCCACTACGATCTCGTTGTGACCGACAATGCCATGCCTTGCGTTTCCGGATTGGAGTTGTTGGAAATGATGCATGCAGCGGGCCTGAGCATTCCGGTCATCATGGCAACGGGGTCGCTTCCGGTCGACGCGTTTGCACGGAAACCGTGGTTACAGCCCGCAGCCACCTTGATCAAACCTTACCTCGGTCCAGACCTGCTGACGAAGGTTCAACACATTCTCAGCAGTCAGCAGCATGGCGAAAGAAACGTTGCAACCCCCATTGAAGTCCCCGCTGAGGATTCGGCCAGCACGCAAGGCTCGTCCTAGACGCCAACCTGCGTCAGTTGGAGCACAGGGGAAGACAAGAATAGCATCAAGAGGCGCCCCGAATCTCAGCACCTGGTTAATCCTAACCTGAAAGATAAACATGTTTTCGAAGCGCGTCAGCGACTTCATGATGGACGCGCAGAGCTGGGCGATTGGGCAGCTGTCGATCAGGACCGGTCATCGCCTGTCAGGTGCGGAAGTATTGGTTGCAACGAAGAACGTGGACCGCATCATTCATGAGGAATCGGTCGTATTCGGCGAATTGACCTCCCAGCAACCCGCCGCCCTCAGCGCGGTTTCACAATAGCGTTCCCTGTTGATTTGGCGCTTCTACGGAGTGCGCACACTCACGCGCGAGACACCAAGCGCTTGGCGCGGCGGAACCAGATTCGATCGCGTTTGCGCTGGAATGCCGGACCGTGTGCGTCGTCGTTGAGAACATCGAGCAACTCCGCGCGCGCAAGATCCTTCTGCCCCTTGTCCAGATAGAGTTCCGCCAATTGAACCTTCGCTCGCGGATACGAATTATTCGCGGTCACCCGCTGCCAGACTCCAATGGAGGCATCAATTTCGCCAACCGCCATTAACGTTTCCGCCAGGGCCATCATCGTGTACCCGTATTCGTGCCTCGGATTCTGTGCGATCGCGCCTTCGATCAGGGGCCGCGCCTCCCCCGGACGATTCAACCGCAGCAGGCACTGGCCGAGGTGCGCCCGAATGTCGGGATCCTCAGGATCGCGCTCGAGAGCCGCGCGATAACTGGCTTCGGCCTGGTCGAGCTTGCCCTGCTGGAAATAGAGGTCGCCCAACTGAAAATGATGGTGGGCATTGTCGAGATGATGGATCTGCGCCTGGAGCTCCTTGATGCGCCTCCGATCATAAGCGCCGGGCAGTTCGAAGCCGCGCGTCGACGACGGGGCGCCGCGGTACATGTAAAAGAAGTACCAAATGGTGGTGAGGCCAGGCAGAAAAAACATCAGGGCGAGCCACATCCATTCCTGCTTTCGGACGGCATCGATCATCATCCAAATGTGGAACCCGCCGAAGATCAGCACGGGAACACTGGCAAACCACGAATGCTCGCCTTCGTACACGCGGCAAGGCTAGAGGATTTGACGATTCCGACGCAATGCCTTGATTCGCAAAAGCCGTCTCATCGGGCCGGTGCGAACGCGATTCAGATCGGCGACATCAGGCAGTGAAGTCTGACGCCCCGAACGTGCACTTCGCGCCGCTCATCAATTAAGCCGGGTGAACCCTGCCACGACCCGGCTCCTGGGTCACAAATCCATTGTTCATCCGTGGTTAGATTTGAATTATAACGGAAGTGCCCTCTGTCCGTGTGATGAGTGTGATTCGTCGTTAAGAATTCCCTCCGCCCGCCTTGCCTTCAATTCGCGCAAATTTGCGGAATTCGCGTAGACCCGTTTTCCCCTTCCCTTTTGGTTGCGGCTCTGCCGCGCTGGTAATCCGTGGTGATGCTGTCCTCGACCTGCCGAGTGAATTACGCCTGCAGTCTTGCCGCGCCAATCGCGATTCGGGATTCTCAGGAACTTGAACGCGAGTGCGAACTCTTACCGCGGCAGAATAGCGCCGTCGCCGACAGGCTTTCTCCACCTCGGCCACGCACGCACGTTCTGGACTGCGCAAGCACGGGCACAGGCTCACGGCGGAACCTTGATTCTGCGCAACGACGATCTCGATCGCGCCCGGTGCAAACCGGAATTCGTCTCGGCCATGTTCGAGGATCTTCGTTGGTTTGGATTTAAGTGGCAGGAAGGACCTGACATCGGCGGTCCGTTCGCGCCCTATTCCCAGTCCGAACGAACAAGCCGGTACCGATCCTGTCTCGAACAACTCAAGGCGCAGGGTTCGATTTACCCCTGCGCCTGTTCGCGCAAGGATATCGCAGCGGCTGTCTGCGCACCGCACGCGGCCGACGATGAACTCATTTATCCAGGCACCTGCCGCAGCCGTATTGGGGCTTCCAAAAACGACGCGTGTTCATGGCGGCTTCGCGTTCCTGATGGCCAGCAGGTTTCGTTCACGGATGTTCAATGCGGACGGCAAACGTTTGAAGCAGGAAAGGATTTCGGAGATTTCGTTGTATGGCGCCCCGATGATATCCCGGGCTATCAACTCGCCTGCGTGGTCGATGATTCCGCGATGCAGATCAGCGAAGTCGTTCGCGGGCGGGATCTGCTCTTGAGCACCGCGCGGCAGATATTGATTTACCAGGCCCTGACTTTGCCGGTTCCTAACTTTTTGCACTGCGAGCTTATGACGGACGAATCGGGTGTTCGACTGGCAAAGCGTCACGACGCGTTGAGCCTTCGACAATTGCGGCTTTCCGGTGCCAGCCGCGACGAGCTTATGGCCGGGTGGAACACCGCCTGAAAAACAAAAGCGCCCTCGCGCCGATTGGCGAGAGGGCGCGCAGTTTGATCGAAACCGATTATCGATTTCGGTTTTTGTTTTGGTTCTGTCCCCGCCCCACTTCCAGAGTCAATACTTCGAGCCGTCCCTCCGCGGATTCTTTGTATGTGCCTGACACGTACTGATCCTTCTTGATGTCTGAAAACGTCATTGGATCCCCGATGGCTCGGGTTATCCGCGTGGTGGGAAGGATGTGGTAAGTGCGCTGGCCGATCCTGAGTGTCTGGTTGGCCGCACCCACGCGGTCCACCTCACCGTTGAATGTAGCGCCCGATTCACTTGAAGAGCGTTCGCTGGTGCCGCCCACGGCAGCGCTCGCCTTGGTGATGTCGAGATTCAGCACCTCGCGCTTGCCTTCAGCGGAGCGTTTGTATCGGCCATCGACCTGTTGTCCCACGGCAAGATCCCCGACCGCGGCGACTTGATCTCCTTTCGTGACGCGCGTGGTTGGCAGCAACTGGTAAGTCTCGCCGCCGACGACAACCGTTTGCGCGTCCTTGTTGACAGAGGTCACCTTTCCGTCAAAGGACGCACCCTGCCGCGAGGATTCGTCCGCCGCGGACATTGGAAGCGTTGCCAGCCCGAGAGCGAGCAAGCCCATCAAAGAGAGTTTGGAATTGAGTTTCATAAGTAATGTCTTCTTCCTGTGATTCCCGGGTGGTTCATGGGTAACAGTAACACGCAGGACCGTTCGGGCAACGGGCGTCGCCCCTCGGTATTCTACCCAGTTCCGGACGTCGCATTGAGGTGTCCCTCCGTTTCGCTGCGCGCGGTCCGGCTGCAGTGTTTACTTGCGCCGGCTCACTTTGTCCCTGCGTCGCTGCTTCTTCTCTTGCGCAAGCGAATTCGAAAGCTTCTCCTCGAGAGACAGCCGCTGCTGCAACAGCGCGAGCACCGCCGTTTCTTCACCGCGCAATTTCACAAGCTCCTCTTTCACTTCCTTCTCTGCGCGCATCTTCAACGTCTCGGCCAGTGTGCCTTCGAGATAGGCATCGAGCACGTGCGGGTGAATGTAACATTTGCGGCACACGGCAGGCGTGTTGCCAAGCCGGCGTGAGACGGCTTCAATCGCAGCCACCACGTTTTTCTTCGCCTGCGCTTTGCTGTCGAATTTTGAAAACTCGCGAAGCGCCATGGCTGCGAGAACAGTTCCGGCCCAGGTGCGAAAATCCTTCGCCGTGAAATCCCGGCCCGTGGCTTCGCGCAAGTAGCCGTTCACGTCATCTGATCGCACATCGCGCCGGACCCCGTCATCGTCGAGAAACTGAAATAGTTCCTGGCCAGGCAGGTCCTGGCAGCGTTTCACCACCTTCGCAAGGCCGTGATCATGGATATCAACGTCGTGCGTCTTCCCTGACTTGCCGCGGAAATGAAATCTCACCCGGGCACCATTCACGTCCACATGGCGGTCGCGCATGGTCGTGAGTCCGAACGAATCGTTGCTTCTGGCGTACTCGTCATTGCCCACGCGAATCAGGCTCACTTCCAGCAGTCGAACGACCGCCGCCAGCACCTTCCGGCGTGGCAGACCGGGAAGTGCAAGGTCCTTTGCGATCCGACGACGCAGGGCGGGCAGCGCCTTTGCAAACAGGATCATGCGTGCGTATTTCGTTTCGTCGCGAATCTCCCGCCAGCGCGGATGGTAACGGAACTGTTTTCGCCTGCGTTGATCGCGGCCCGTGGCTTGCAGGTGTCCGTTGGGATCAGGACAAATCCAAACATCCGTCCAGGCTGGAGGAATCACGAGGGAACGAATGCGGCGGAGGATGGATTCGTCGCGAATGAGCGCCCCGCGCGGATCCCGATAGCGGAACGACTTTCCCGAACGCTCGCGAATGATGCCGCGATGGTTGTCGCTGACATACTTCAACCCGACAGCCTCTGCGGAATTCGCGGGATCGGTCAACTGCTCCACCACCTCGGCAACGGCTTCGATCATGAGCTGAAGGCGGCTTGTTCAGGCTGCTCACGCGTGCAGGGCGCGAGGGCAATGATCGAGGCGAGGGCCTGGTGCATGGACGTCACAATCTCGTCGGCAGGAATCGCGGGCTGCCGTTTGCGAACGACGTTGGGATCGCCTCCGTTCAGCAGCGCAACGATCACCTTTGCGTGGGGCATCTGTTGTCGCAAGCGGCGCGCAGCGTAGCGGGCGTGGAGATAACCGAGCGGCGGAATTGCGATGACACAGGCAATCGGCACCTGCGCATTCGCGACGGTCTCCAGGCGTTCCGAAAGCAAACCTGCTGGCGCCGCCTTCGCGCTAATGCCCCTGCGGGTGAGGAGTTGCGCGAGCATGATGGCGCTCACCTCATCCATCTCATCCCGGGCGGGAACCGCAATCACCGTCGGATCCCCGTCGGCCGCGGCAGCTTGCAGATTCCGTCTCGCCAGCGTCCGTGCCGCGTCCTCTTCCGGCACAAGCTCATCGAATCGCTCGCACAGGTCTTCGACAATGATTCGCGCATGGTCGACGATAAATTGCTCGTGCTCCTTGTCGAGGCGGCCGCGATGACGATCCGTCTCGGCGAGGGCCAGCGCTGGGACAATGACGACATCATAGAGCTTCTCTAGAGACTTCTTCTCCTTCAGAAATTCGAGCGCGATGTCCGTGGCTTCTTCAACGTCCATTGCGAGCAATCGCTGATAAAAACGCTTCTCCGGCGTGAGCACGGGTTGATCGCCGAGAATGATGCTGAGGAATTCGAGTGAGGGAACGTAGCGGCCGATGACCACGAGGCACACCGTCAGCGGAGTGGAGAGCAACAATCCGATCGGCCCCCAAAGCCAGGTCCAGAAAATCGCTGCAACAAGAATCGCCATGGGCGAAATGCCGGTGGAACCGCCATACACCAGGGGCTCGAGAAAGTTGATAACGAGCAGGTCGATGCCGAAATAAAGGGCGAAGATCCCGATGGGCTCGAGCCATCCGGGATTTGTCGCCAGGGACACCAGCGCAGGCATGATCGCGGCCACCCAGATTCCGAGATACGGAATATAGCGAAGCAGCACAGCCAGGCCGCCCCACATGATGGGATTGGGAACACCCATCAACATCAGGCCGAGCGCCGCGATGACGCCAAACAGAACATTGAGCGCGAGCTGGGCTAAAAGGTATCGACTCAAGCGGTGGGCCGCGTCGTCGAGCGCTTTCGTCGTGAGGTGAATTCTTCCCGACCCCAGCAGGCGGATGAAGCGATCGCGCAGATCCTCCCTTTGAAAAAGCATGAAGATGACGAAGACGACGACGATGCCTGCGGTGAACCCTACGCTGATAAGGGAGCCCACGATGCCGCGCACTGCCTGCAACGGCGAGAAGCCGTTGCCGCGAATTTCGACCGGCACCGGTTTGACTTCGCCTGGAGTTTCCTTCGCCGGAACATGTGGCGTCAGGTCTTCGCTGAAGTCGTGAATCGCCCGGGTGAGGCGATTGATGGTGCCGCTGCTTGAATCGCGAACGGAGTGCAGCTTGGCGCGAATGTTATCCTGATATTCGGGCATTCGGCGCGCGAGATCTCCGAATTGAACAACCATGACTCCCCCGATCACGGCGATCACAACGAAGGCGAACGACACGACCAGAACGACACTGGGCACGCGGGGGATATTCCAATGCCGCAGCCGGATGACCAGCGGGGCGAGCAGGAAGGCCAGGAGAATGGCGAGCGCGAAGGGAATGAACACCACGCGCGCGAAGTAGAGTCCGGCGAGCACGACCACGAGCGTCAGCAGGGTTGTGCTTCGGGAACCGTCGTTGGGCCTCTGGTCGATTGCCACAGTATTCGCTGTTGAGCAGCTACCACGCAGAGTAGCGCAGGTACGGCGAGGATTCACGTAGACGAAGACCCCAAGGGCATTGAGGAATTACCCGGGCACTGGCGATGCAATTCCGTTTTCGCCTTGGAACCTGTCCTTTGACACAATGCGCCGCGTGTTCGCCGCGTTTCTCACAACGATACTGATCTCGATTTCCGCGATTTGCGGACATCGGTCGGCAAGGCTCATCGGCGGAACCGAAGCGAACTTCTGGCGTGTCACGTTTGCGACGGGATTTCTCGCATTGTGGGCATTCACTTTCGGGCAGGGCCTGGCCGGCGCTGGATTGCCACTGTTCCTGATCAGCGGATTGCTGGGAATCGGACTGGGAGATGTGACCTACTTTCAGGCGCTGCCCCGATTGGGTCCACGGCTGACGCTGCTGCTCGTGCAATGTTTGACTGCGCCATTTGCCGCGCTCATTGAATGGCTTTGGCTGGGTACCACACTCTCGCTGGCGCAAATGCTTGCGGGCGGAGTCACGCTGGCGGGGGTGGCGCTTGCGCTTGCGCCGAAGGAGCACATTCACCTGAGCGCGCGCGATCGCGCCATTGGACTCGCGGCGGGCGTGGTGGCGGCGCTTGGAGGCGCGGCCGGGGCGGTGTTCAGCCGCAAAGCGTATGCCGTTCTGGCCGCGGCAAACGAAACCGTAGATCCCGCCACTGCGGGATTTCAACGGGTGCTGGCAGGTTGCATCGTTTCTGGCGTGGCTCTGCTGATTGTGAAACGCAACATGATACGGCGAGAGGTTGCTGAAGATGCTGCAGCCCCGAACGCAACACGCGAGAAATGGCGCCGCGTCTGGTTTTGGATCGTGTTGAACAGCCTTGCGGGTCAAACGCTGGCGGTGAGCTGCATGCAATGGGCATTTGAAACAACCCCGACCGGCATCGTCCTGCCCATCGTGGCGCTTTCACCGATCGTCGTGATCCCGATGTCTTACATGATCGATGGAGAACGACCTTCCGTCCGGTCACTCATTGGCGGTTTGATCGGCGTGGCGGGAGTGATCGCTCTTACGATGACCCGTCATTGAAGGAGGCGCACAGGACTTTTTCCATTCCCCAAAAACAAGACTACCGATGCACAAACGCGACCGCAGGGCGAAATTGAAGCGGTAAGCCAACTGCAAGCCGGCGCTCCGGCGCGATCTACTGGTTCATGGCTTCCAGGTAACGCTCGGCCTCAATCGCGGCGGCACATCCCATCCCGGCAGCGGTGACCGCTTGCCGATAAATCCGATCCGCACAATCTCCCGCCACAAAAACTCCCGGAATGTTCGTCGCCGCACCCTTGACCGGCACGATGTATCCTGCGTCATCCAACGTGATGATTCCTTTGAAGACATCCGTATTCGGAATGTGTCCAATCGCAACAAACACTCCCGCGCAATCAATCACGGTTTCAGCTTCGGTCTTGAGGTTTCGGATGCGAACGCCTGTGACCTTATCCTGCTTCACGTCGAGCACTTCCGTGACGACAGAATCCCAGACAGGCTTGATCTTGGGGTTTGCGAGCGCGCGCGCCGCCATGATTCGGGAGGCGCGGAGTGAATCGCGGCGGTGGATGAGATAGACGACGGATCCGAAACGCGTGAGATACAACGCTTCTTCACATGCTGAGTCGCCGCCGCCGACGACCACGAGCGGCTGGTTGCGGAACATGGGGAGCGCGCCATCGCAAGTTGCGCAATACGTCACGCCCTTGTTCTCCAGCTTGTGCTCACTTTCCAGGCCGAGATGCCGGTGCCCTGCGCCCGTTGCGATAATGACGGTTTGCGATTGCACGGTTTCGCCATCAATCGTCAGCAGAAACGGGCGCTGGGAAAAATCGACGTTTTCGAGCGTTCCGAACTGCACGCGTGCGCCGAAGCGTTCGGCCTGTTTCTGCATCCGTGTCATCAGCTCGTAACCATCCACGCCCTCGGGAAACCCGGGAAAGTTCTCAACAATGCTGGTGGTCGTGAGCAGTCCGCCCGGCTGGCGGCCCGTAAGGACGAGGGGTTTCAGGTTGGCGCGGGCGGTATACAACGCGGCAGTAAGGCCGGCGCACCCCGTGCCGATGATAACGACTTTTTCCATATCGCGGCGCAAGTTAGGTGCAAGGCCATGGGATGGCAAGTTTGGCATTCCTTCTCCGCCGGCGAGGTGTGCTCGAAAGCAGGTGAGAATCACGCGGAATTCGGACTTGAAACTTCGTTCTCACGATCCAGTCTGTGACGCAGGCGAAGGACGAGCTGTGACACGGCCGAATCGTCGCTGCCCGCGAAAGCAGGAAGCCGCTGAGCCGAGGCATGAGCCGCTGGATTCACCCATGCTCTATGATTGAAAACAAAACGAAACCCACAGATGCGAACGTTGAGGACTACATCACGTCCAGAGCCAGCGGCGAGCAGACCGCCGACTGCCACGATTTGATGGTTTTGCTTGAGAAGGCCACCGGCCACACACCGAAGATGTGGGGATCGAGCATCGTCGGCTACGGCTCCTACCGATACACGTATGAGAGCGGGCGTACTGGAGAGGCTCCCCTGGTGGGCTTTGCCATTCGCGGCCGGGAGCTGGTGGTGTACGTCATCGCGGAGGGGAAGGAGCAGCGATCCTTGCTGTCCAGGCTGGGCAAGCACAAGATGGGCAAGGCCTGCTTGTACTTCAAGCGGATGGCTGACCTTGATAAAACGGTGCTTGAGAAGCTTGTTGTCAACTCGATCGCCGAGCTTAAGAAACGCTACGCCTGAGCAGCGGCGTCAAATAAATCCTTGCAGCATTTTCTTCATGCAAACGAACAATCGCGGGAACCTGGCCGCGCGAATCAGGGAGGGACGCACGGACTTGGTCTTCGAATACGTCGCTGCGGGCCACGCGCCAGCTGTCGCAGAAAGCGGTGTGTCTCTGATCAGGTGGTGCGCTCATCACGGCGACGTCAGCGCCATCCGATTTTTGATCGGGCATGGAGAGTCGCTCGAGTCATTGGGCGCCAATTTCGACCTGAACGGGGCGGTATTTCACGGGCATTTGCCCTTGTGCCAATTCCTGGTTGAGGAAGGTGCCGATATTAACAGACCCCTGGAAGACACTGGCGAATCACCACTTCATTCAGCCCTCTGCACGATGAATCGAACGGCACACGATCCTGTGGTTAAGTTTCTGCTCACCCAAGGCGCGAATCCAAATTGCGTAACGAAACGATCCGTGCCGACGGAATCCTTCATGCGGGACATAAGAACCAGGGCGGAATCGCCCCTTCATCGCGCTGCCGCTTTCGGCTCGGAGGAAACCATTCAGATGCTCCTTGAAGCCGGAGCCCGGACGGACGTCAAAGACATGAACGGAGATTCGCCGCTTACATGGGCCAGCTGGCATCTGCGTCCAAGGTCGATTTTGAAGTTGCTGTGTTATGCGGACTTTTCCGCTTGATCCCATGTCACACGATATCGCGATCCCCATCCTTCCCAGCCGGTGTTTGGCGGACACGCTGGTTTTCTATCGACGACTCGGATTCGAGGGCGAGATTCATCCCTTCGGAGATTACGCAATCTTGACGCGGGGAACAGTGGAACTGCATTTCTTCACGCATCGCGACCTTGATCCGACTGAGTCCTCGTCGATGTGCTACATCAGGGTTTCAGAAGTGGAGGGCATCTACCGTGCGTTCGCGCTGGAGCAGTTGCCGGCGAAAGGCATTCCACGCATCGATAGCCTCGCCGACAAACCCTGGAGGATGAGGGAGTTTGCCATCGTGGATCCAGACGGCAATCTGTTGCGCATCGGACAGGCGCTCTGAGGGAGACAGATTCTTGTGAGCGGTGCCTCGAAGCATCATCCGTATGCGAGTGAAAGTCTTTTGCGGGCGCTCGCGTGCGCGGGATTCACGCTGGTTTACTTCAAGGAGCTCAAGCGATTCAGGAGCGCGGCTTCGAAATCGGTGGCATCCTGTGCCCAGTACGTCTGCATATTGGGGAACACGCCGTCGCGCCTTGAGAATCGATACCATGCATCAAAATTGCGCCAGTTGGCTGAGCCATCTGCGTACGCCTGGTTTCCGCCTGCGGGACCGCCGCCCTTCTTGTGGGGCGGAATGCCACCATAAACGTTCATGTTCCGCTCATTGCCCCTGCTGGGGACCTCAGCCCACTGCGCCCCGGCCTTGATCAAGGCATCGGCGGCCAGGACCCAATAGGGCTTCGCCTGCGACAGCTTGATGGGACTGTAGGATCGAAAATTGCCAAGGCTCGTCTGCCATTCTGTGAGCCCGCCGAGATATGTATAGCCAATCACCCATTGAATGCCGCCAACCCCATCCGGCTCACGCAGCGGCAGGCCGGGAGCATTCTTTCCACGATTCGGGCAGCACCAAATGCTGGCGGAATTGGAACTCACAACCAGTCCGACCGCCTTCGCACTCTCCGCACTGGGTTCCGTCAGCGTGTTCAAAACATTCGCGCGCACTGGAAGGACGAGGTCGCGATTGTCGCCCGCGTAGATGGCGACACCGATTCCAATCTGCCGGAGGTTGTTTACATCTTGGATCCGCCGGGCTTTTTCCTTCGCGCTGGCAAGGGCCGGGAGGAGCATGGCGGCGAGGATGGCAATGATTGCGATGACCACCAGTAATTCAATCAACGTGAAACCGCGTGTCCTGGTTCTGAGGTGCTCTAGCGACATAATCAATTTTTTCTTCTCATCGGCTGAATCAAATCTGACCCGCCACAGGTTTGTTTTCTTAACTTACGGGAAGTGCGGCGGGACACAATCTCATGCCCCGCCGCACTTTGCTAACAGGATTACGGACGTATCATCCGGAAGAACACGTTCGTGATCGCCGGATTGATCGGGATATTGACGTTGGTGAGACTGGACGATCCAGGGTAAGTGAACCACTGGCTCGATGCATTCAACGCGACACTGTTTGTCTGCAAGGTCCAGCCGAGGTTCGTCGGCCATGCGAGGCTGAGGGTGTTCCCGGAGCGGGCGAACTGAACCTGCGGAGGATTCGGATTCACTGAAGGTCCAGCCGTCAACACGGTGATGGATCCATCCACGTCCAGGTCGTTCTTCCAAGTCGCACCCGCGCCTGTGACTGTCAAAGCCTGTCCACCGGATACTGGCTGGCTGAACAGGGTGAATTTATCGCCGACGACCAGCGAGGGTCCGACGTTCGCCACAGTGAGCGTTCCGGTGCCGAGCTTCGAGAGATTGCCAGCCACGACGACCATATCGCTTGTCTGCGCTGCAGACCTGTTAACATCGACCGCGACATTGCCGCCGAGCGACAGGTCGCTGTTGATCGTGAAGGTTCCAATCGCACCAGCGGAAGGTCCTGGCACCAGCGTTGACCCGGCTTCCAGGATGACAGGGCCCGAGACGGTGCCTGTGCCACCCAATCCGCCATACACGGTTGTGAAGGAAGGAAACTCTTCCCCGTTAACAAGCAGCGTACCGTTGCTCACCGTGAGTGAGCCGAAGTAAATGTTGGTTGCGGTCAGCGTCAATGTGCCCGCCCCCATTTTCACCAAGGCACCGTTGCCGCTGATCACACCGCCAAAGGTGATGTTATCCGCACGGTTGAAGATCAGGATCCCCTCATCGGTCACAGGGCCTGTTCCGATGGCGCCGCTCGTGCCGCCGTTGCCGACCTGGATCGAACCTGCGGTGATCACGGTGCCGCCTGGATAATCGTTGTTGGCAGTCAATGTCAGAGTGCCGGGTCCGCGTTGCTCAACGATGCCGCGGTTGCCGAACGGAAGATTCGTCGAGTAAGTGATCAGTCCCGGGAAGGTGACGTCGTCGGGATGATTGAACACGAGCCGCCGAGGATTCTCATTCGGTGTCGGGCTGTTGGTAAACACCACGTTGCCCGCGATGGTACCCGCGCCGCTCGTTGCAGCATCGCCAAGAATCAGGATGTTGTTGGCAATGAACGTGCCGCCGGAATAAGTGTTCGTGCCGGTTAATGTCACGTCGCCGTTGTTGACATTGTTCGCGTCGACGACCAGCTGGCCAGTGCCGACAATCGGACCGCGGTAAATGAAGACACCGTTATCCTGACGAACCAGTTTGAGCGTGCCATTGTTTGTGACAACAGAACTTGCGAGTTCACCCTGATTACCCTGCGAGGGCTGGAACGTAGCGCCGGGTTCAATGAGCGTCCAACCGGTATAGGTATTGGCTCCGATCGCCTGGAAGAGGCCACCATCTCCGCGGACAATCACGTTGCCCGTGCCGCTAATCACACCACCACCCGTCAGAGTAAAGGTGCCCGTGCTGTTGACGATGAATGTGCCGTCATTGACCACGCCGCTGGTACCCGAGAGCTTGCCGGATGTTCCGCCGTTGCCGACCTGCAGAGTGCCGCCGGTGATTGTCGTGCCACCGGAGTAGGTGTTGTCGCCTGGGAGGATAACGGTGCCGGCGCCATTGACTGTGACAGAACCGCTGCCACTGATCGTGCCATCATTCGTCAGAACCCCGGAGCGGTTGAATATCAGCGCACCGTTGTTGACCGTGTTGCCGGTTCCCAGCGAACCGCTGGCACCGCCCGCACCCACCTGGAGGGTTCCGGCCGCCACCATGGTGCCACCTGAGAATGTGTTGCTGCCCGTAAGAACCCACTTGCCAGCGCCGTTTTTCGCCAGAGAAGTAGGACCGCCACTGTCTGCGACTGCAGCCGCCAGAGTGTTGTCCTCGGTGTTGCTTCCCGTGAGGGTCAGGACCCGGGGGCCTGCGCCGCTCAACGACACTGCGCCGCCGTTATTCAGGTTCAACGCTCCCGTTCCGGAGGCTTCGATGGTTCCATTGCCAGTCCCGAGGGTGAAGAGACGGTTCACGCTCACGGCCTCGCCTGTGTATTGCAATCGTCCCCCATTGAGGACAAGATTTGCGGCGCTGCTGGCTGAAGCTCCGATATCACTCGCGACTCCGCCGTTTGCCAATGTGCCGACGCTCAGGATGCCGCCAATGATTGTTGACGGGCCGCTGTATGTGTTGGCTCCGCCCGAGACTGTCAGCGTTCCTGTATTGGCCTTGGTCAAACCACCGGTGCCGCCAATGTTATTTGCTCCGCTTGACGCGATGCTGTAGGGGTCCGTTGCATTGTTGACGGTCACGCCTGCAGGAGCGACAGGGGAACTCACGATTACCGAAGTCGGGCCGCTTGCGGTGTCATCGAACAATGCGCCGCCGCCATTTGCGAAAGCGGATGGATTGCCATTGAACAGCCAGTTGACGGTGCCGATATCCCAGTTTGCATCGGCCGCACCAGTCCAAACGTAGGACAGGGCAGTGACGTTGAGTCGAAGCGTGTTGCCGACAACCTGAAGATTGCCAACCGCTCCAATGACAATGCCGAGATTGAACGTGGGCGACCCACTGGTCCAGGAGACGAGCGGATAGCTCTGGCCGACGGTAAACGATCCGCTATTAACGTTCACGGTGATCGGACCGCCGCTGGACAGCGTTCCCGCCGCGATCACGGGAGTGGCTGTGCTGTTGACGTTATTGAATTCGAGCGTTGCAGCCGAGCTGGTGCCGACGGTCAGGGTGGAAGGGGCAACCTGGGTTCCTGTCGCCGTGACGCCGAGAGCGGCACCGTTGGCGACTGCAATGTTGCCCGCGCCTGTCTTTGCGCCTGCGAACACCAACTTGCCCGCAGCAACGGTGGTCAAGCCGCTGTATGAACTGGAGCCGCCGAGCGTGAGCGTGCCCGAGCCGAGCTTGGTGAGCGTGCCGCCGGTGCTGACCAGGTTGTTGGTCAGGAGAACACTCTGCCCTGCGGTGTCGAAGCTATACAACTGGCCTGCTGCCGTACTGAAGCGCGGCGAGTAGTCGAATGTGTTGTTTGCACTGAATTGCAAGGTGCCACCCGTGAAGGAGATCGTGCCGCCGTTGCCCAGGGGCCCCGTGGCCGCATCGCCCTCGGCGCCGTTCACAATCAAGCTGCCGCCGCTGAGGATCGTGTTGCCGGTGTAGCTGCTCGCACCTGAAAGAGACAGAGTGCCATTCGCAACCTCGAGAATGCCGCTCCCGGAAATGGGGCCGGTGAGGATCTGCGTGAGGCCTGGAGCATCGTACTTGAACCGGGTTCCGTTGTTTTCAATCCCCTGTGTTCCGGTGTTGCCGTTGCCGAGCGGACTCAAGACCGTGTTGTTCTGCAGAACCAACGTGCCTGCATTGATGACGATCGGAGAGGTGATGGTGCCGTTGCCTTTGGCAGCATTAATCGAGGGCCCGTTCCAATACATCGTGCCGGTGCCGTCCTTCCGAATCGACGTCGAAGGGCTGTTGGCAACAATCAGGTTGTTTGTGATCCACCAATCTCCGGTGCCGTCGAAGGACAAAACGTGATTAATTCCTCCGCCGGACTGAACTCGGACGTTGGGATAAATGATGTTGGGAGCCGCGGAATTATTCACGAAGCTGTGAAGCGTGTCCGCGTCGCCCGGCCGCCAAATCAGGTTCAGCACACGCGTACTGGTATCGCCCAGGCTGAACGAGGCCGTGGGGCTTTCGTTGATAAGGTTAAGAATTGCGAGATTAACCGAAGCGCCAACGGGAGAGCTGATGTTGACCGATCCGGTTTGGTTTGGCGTAAGGTGAAGACTGACGCCGGATTGTCCGAATCCGCTGGCCAGCCCGCCGTTGTAGGTCAATGACAGATTACCCGGAACGACGCCGTCAAACTGGCCAATATCTCCAGGCAAGGCGGTGCTCGGCAGCGTCCCGCCCCAGTTGGTCGCGGCTCCTAAGTCCGTTCCCGTGCCGTTTCCGCCGGTCCACGTGACAGTCGCCTGGCCAAAGGAATTCAATGATGCCAGTGCCGTGCATACCGCGACAATTCGCGCAAGGTTCTTGCAAGTGCTTTGGATCTGCGGCAGGGAACCCCACGCGGGAGCTGCCCAGCCGGGCATCCGGTTTATCGCCGGTTCGATCTTACAGGAGGGAGTTTTCATTTGGGTTGCGGATCTATTGGGATTAATGGTGTCTCGTGAAAGACATGGGTTTGGTTGTGGGCGGTTCGGTGACGAATTCTGCATTAAGGGCGATTTGATAACCATACGACGAATGTCGTATCGCGCCGGCATCCAATGAAACAGAACCGCGCATCCCATTTCCAATACGATGAATGTCGTATGGCGACGTCTCATCTCCATGCGATGATGGCGCACTTCAAATGCCTGACACGATTACTTGCAACGCTTGCCTGCGACCGTTGAGGCTTCTCGCAAGTCTCCTCCTCGCCGTCACGAGCGCAAACACCGTGCTGGCGCTCGGAGAATCGAATTACGTGTTCACAGCGGCCACCCGCGGAAGTTTCACCCTCGTTGACGGGCGTGCAGCGCCAATCATCGTTGACACCAACGATTTCGCCGGAGTGCTGCGGGCGGCGGGTGACCTGCGAAAGGACGTTGAGCGGGTGACTGGAGCTCGGGCGCAAATCCTCCACCGCGCCGGACCGGAGAGCCGAACGGCGGTGATCATTGGCACGGCCGGCAAAAGTCCGCTCATCGACACCCTGGTTCGGGACGGGAAGATCGATGTCTCAGACATAGCGGGCAAATGGGAGGCGTTCTTCCTGCAGGTCGTGCCGCAACCAATGGCCGGGCTCGATAATGCGCTCGTCATTTGCGGCAGCGATAAGCGTGGAACGATTTACGGCATCTACGATCTTTGCGAAAAAATCGGCGTGTCTCCGTGGCATTTCTGGGGGGACAGCCCGGTCGCGCGGCATGGGAAACTTTTTATCTCGCCTGGGAAGTTCGTGCAGGGTCCGCCCTCCGTGAAGTATCGCGGCATTTTCATCAACGACGAAGCGCCTGCATTGACCGAGTGGGTTCGCGCACAATACGGCGACGTGCCGGGCAGGCGCGGCGTCGCGAACTACGGCCGCGGTTTTTATACGAACATCTTTGAGGTGATGCTTCGTCTTCGCGCCAATTATCTCTGGCCGGCCATGTGGAACAATGCTTTCAACGAGGACGATCCCGAAAACCCGCGGCTGGCGGACGAATATGGAATCGTGATGGGCACGTCGCACCAGGAACCAATGTTGCGGGCCCAGCAGGAATGGGATCGCGGGTTTCGGCAGCAACACGGACTTTGGGATTACAACAAGACCAACCAGCGGCCGGCACTGCACGACTTCTGGCGCGCAGGCATTCGGCGGAACAAGGCCTTTGAAAGCATCATCACCTTGGGCCTTCGCGCCGAGAACGACAGCGGCGCTCCCGTCGGCCGGGAACTCACGGAGGAAATCATCAGCATCCAGCGCCGAATCCTCGCCGAGGAATTAACCGCCGACGTCACGAAAATCCCCCAGATGTGGTGCCTGTACAAGGAGGTCCAGGCTTATTATGAGGAAGGTTTGCGGGTTCCCGATGACGTCACCCTGCTCTGGGCTGAGGATAATTGGGGCAACATCCGCCGGCTTCCGACCGCGAACGAACGCGGGCGAAGCGGTGGCGCCGGCATCTACTATCATTTCGATTACCACGGCGGCCCGCGCAGTTATCAATGGATCAACACAAGTCCGATTCCAAAAATCTGGGACCAGATGTCACTGGCCGCGCAATACGGGGCCGATCGAATCTGGATCGTCAATGTCGGGCACTTCAACAAGGGCAGCGAATTCCCGCTCGAATTCTTTTTGCGGCTTGCATGGAACACGTCGCGGTGGACTCACGAAAATCTCGACGAATTCACGCGGTTGTGGGCGGAGCGTGAGTTTGGAAAAGAGCATGCCGTCGAGATCGCGGATCTTATCGCGACCTACACCCGGTTCAATGGGCGCCGAAAACCCGAGTTGCTCGAGCCTGAGACCTACAGCCTGTTGAACTATCGCGAGTTTGAATCCGTGGTTGCGGAATACCAGGCCTTGAGCGATCGCGCGGAAAAGGTTTTCAACCAGCTTGAGCCCAGGTACCGCGACGCGTTCTATGGGTTCGTCCTCTATCCCGTGAAAGCCTGCGCAGGTTTGAACGCCATGTATTTCGCCGCTGGCAGGAACGCCCTCCATGCCCGGCAGGGTCGCGCAAGCGCGAATGATTCCGCTGCTGAAACGCGCAAACTCTTTGCCACGCAGACGAACCTGGTCCACCATTTCAACCACATCTACGCAGGCGGCAGGTGGAACCATTTCATGGATCAGGCTTACATCGGGTATACGAGTTGGAATCCGCCCCGGCAGAACAATCTCAACGCAATCAAGCTGGCCGAGGTCACCGTCCCGGACGCAGCAAGGATGGGCGTCGCAGTTGAGGGTTCAATGGATGCGGCGGGTGGAACTTTGAAGTTTCACAGGCACGGCCAGGCTTCCCGATATGTGGAAGTTTTCAATGGCGGAAAAACGCCGTTCGAGTTTTCCGCAGATGTCCGCGCCCCATGGATCGTTTTGGACGACCAACGGGGAACCGTTGAGAAGGATCGGCGCATTGAGCTCAGGATAGACTGGAACAAAACAGTCCAGGGCGAAAATAGCGGCGTCCTTGTTGTCCATGGAGCAGGAACCAACTTTGTTGTGAACATCCGAGCCGTCAACCCCGCGCAGCCCGCATCGGAAACGGCTGACCTTTTTATTGAAGCGGATGGATTTGTTTCCATTGAAGCCGAACATTTCAGCCGGAACACGGATGCGGGAACGAACCGCTGGATCCGAGTTTCGAATTACGGTCATACCCTTTCAGGCATGCGCGCCGATGCGCCGCCCGGGGCACTCGCTACGCCCGGCAAGGATTCGCCCTGCCTGGAATACCGCATGCATTTATCCAGCAGCGGCGAGGTTGAAGTCGAATCGATTGTGGGTCCCACGCTGGGCTTCATTCCGGGCCGGCCGATTCGCTATGCAGTTTCATTCGACGATCAGGCTCCACGCGAAGTGACGATTGTGCCGGCGCCGTTTGAAGGACATTACACCAATCCCCGATGGTCGGATTCCGTAAGGAACAATTGCCACAAGGTGAAGTCGAAGCACCTCATCCAGTCTCCTGGCGAGCACACACTGAAGATTTGGATGATCGATCCGGCAGTCGTGCTGCAGAAACACATTGTAAACTTTGGCGGCGCCCTCCCCAGCTACCTTGGCCCTCCGGAAAGCTTGCGCGGATCCGTCCGATCCCAGGCGTCGTCGCAATTTCCGTGATCTTACTCCATGAATAACGAACCGTTGGCAGCGGCGCTTCAGCCGCACTCACGCTTCCGCCCGCGCAACAATCAGGTTGGACAGCAAACCGTAAAACAGGCGTTTGAAGTCAAGGATCCCGACTTTCAATTGAGTCCGCTCACCGGGATGACGCGGCGGCATTACATTGAGTGCGCGAAATACGTGCTCGAGCGCGCCTTCACGCACGTGAAGTCTTTTGATTCGCCGATCGTTTTCCCGCTCGTTCCAGGCAAATCGTATCCGCAACCGGACGATCCTGAATGGCGCACGCGTTCCCACGAGTTCGAGGCGCTGGAACGGACCTTCAATCTTGCCGCCCCATTGATGCACGTCGATCCCGAGATCACCATCAAGGGCATCAAACTGCGCGACTATTACTGCCATCATTTTCATGCCGCGTTAACGCCGGGCAATCCCACCAGCCTGCCCCTGCCCGAAGACCTTCCCGATGCCACCTACCAGTTCACCTGCGAATTCGGAGGATGGACCAAGACGCTCCTGCTCCTTCCGGACGTGCTTTGGCCACATCTGACGAAACAGCAGCGTGATGCGATGGCGATCACCATTTCCAAGTGGGCACACCATCGGACAACCCAGAATAACTGGAGATTGTTCAATATTTGCGCGCTGTCGTTCCTTAAAAAGAATGGCTACGCGATTGACGATGATTTGTTGCGCAGTCACCTGCTTTGGATCGCATCCTACCACGCAGGCAACGGATGGTATCTGGAGCAGAGCTACAACTACTACACCATCAGCCTGTTCGTGGTTTATGGAACGATCTGGAATCGGGCCTTTGGAGATGAGCATTATCCGGAGATCGCGGCAGTGCTCGAGAAAAGCTTTGAGCAGTTGATGAAGACGTACGCGCAGTTTTTCGGGCGCGACGGGTACATCAACATGTGGGCTCGCAGCATCTGTTATCGGCTGTGGATTTCGGGCGGGTTTCCTGTTTCGTTCATGCTCAAGTCCAAACCTGCCATGGATCCTGGATGGGCCCGCAGACTCTGCTCCGGCTCCCTCCTGCAGTTCACAGCGCGCGAGGACTTTTACGAGAACGACATTCCGAGCCTGGGATTTTACGGGCACCGGGAATTTGCGATCCAGAACTACAGCTGTCCTGCCAGCCCGTTCATCATGTTCCTTCCCTTCATCGCATTGGCGCTGCCTGAGGACTCCCCATTCTGGACAGCCACGGAGAACGACGGCATGTGGCGCGGCCTTGGCAAAAAATCGCAGCGAACGGTCCTCGAGAAACCCGGTCTTGTGCTGGTGAACCACGGAAGCAGCGGGAGCTCGGAAATCATTTCCGGCAAAGTTTACGACGACGACCACAATTATTCTAAGCTCGTCTTCAACACACATTTCCCCTGGGAGGATCACAACCCGGAAGGCGGCACTTCGCAGGAATACAGCTTTCGCAGCCTCGATCCGCGTGACCTTCGGGGCACGGACATTAATTTTTATCTGACCGGCCGGGCTGTGGAGAATTCCCCGACTCGCAACGCCAGCTATTCAACGTCACAAAGCATCATTTTTAACGGCGTTCGCGATGGAGTGCTTTACAGGCAGCTCCTGATGCGACGACCGCCGAACAACGGCGTCGGTTACATCATCGACCTTGCAGAGATCACGATTCCCGGCGGGGTGATCCGCGTGGATCGATGCCGCCTCGCGTTTGAGCATGAGCTGACACTGGGCCACTTCGGATTGCCCCACTACAACGGCGTAAAGGCGGAGCTGCGACATTTTGAGGACGCGATGCGAACAGGGATCACTGCAAGCGTTCCAGGGAGAAGCGTTGCGCTCATGGCGTATCTCGGCTGGGACAGCGTCTCCGCTCAGGTTCACGAAGGATTCAACGCCGAGACGGACGAAAGCAGTGTTCTATTTGTCCATCGCAGGCGAACGGAAAAGAATCCCGCGATGGAGTTGATGATTTCAGTGATGTTGCACAAGACCGACAACAATCCCTGGAACGACGAGGAACTCTCGCCTGTGAAAAACCTTCGTCTGATGGAAATCACTCCGTCTGGATCGGTGCTTGGAGCTGAAGTCACGCTGGCTGACGAAAGTCGGCATCTGGTTGATTTCAACGAAATCGACGGCTTTAAATCCTGCTGAGCCGATTCCGCGTTGCGCACCGATTGGGACCTTCACAGGTTTGGCAACCACATCATGAAAAAACAGGGCGCGCATTGCTGCGCGCCCTGCCTGATTCACGTTGGGATTCGATTACGGATAGATCAGCCGGAAGAACACGGCTTCATTGCTGGTGTTGATCGGCATTGCGACGTTTGTCGTCCCCGTTGATCCCGCGACATCCACCCAGTTCGTTGCCAGGCCCGTGCTCAGGGAGTTCGTCTGCGCCTGCAGCCGCCATCCCTGGTGGCTTGCGGGCCACGAGAGCGTCAGCACGCCACCCGAGACCGACGTTGTGATGTTTGTGGGGGTGGTACTGACTCCGGGCGGTCCGACAACGGTGATCGTGCCGTTCACGTTGAGGTTGGCAGTGTTGAATGTAACCCCGGGAATGGTCGGCGTGGTGACGCTTGAGAACGAACCACTCAGGCTGCCACTGAACAGTTGGAACACGTTCGTTCCCGTGATGTTGCCGGAGTTGGTGATCACCAGCGCACCGCCGTAAACGATGGTTGGGGCGGTAAGACGATCGCTTGAAGGCGAACCCGTTGTGCTGATGTCGAACAGGTGGCTGCCGCCGAGGGTCACTGAACCACTCACGGTCAGGTTTCCAGTGGCACCCACAGCAGCGCCGGGCCGAAGGCCGCCGTTGCTGCCGAGAACGATGTTGCCCTGGACTGTGCCATCCCCAGCAAGGATCTGATTCGTCGTCCCAGTTCCGAGCGACAGCGTTCCACCGGAGAGTCCCGTCACATTCAGCACGCCCGGCGCGAGGACCGTGACGCCGGCGGTATGTTCCGGAATGGAGGTGCCGGTGAGCGCGAGCACACCGTTGCTGACGGTGGTCACCCCGCGATAGACGAGGGTGGCATTGTTCAGCGTGAACGTGCCGGTGCCTGCTTTAGTGAACGCAGTGAGCCGGGCGGGGGCGGGTGTGGCGAAGGTGATTCCGTCAATGATGCGGCCTTCGAACGTCGTGCTCGTATTCATGCCCCCAACCACCCAGGTGACCGTGCCGTTGCCGCTTCCCTGGGCGGTGAGTGTTCCCTGTCCTTCAAGGCTGCCGAGGAAGTTTACAGAGGCATTGCGGTTTTGGAGGTCACCACTGCCCGCTTCCAATATCCAGCGAATGTTGTCGCTTCCGACGGCGTTGTTTCCGCCGCCCGAATTGAAGCGCAGGCCGCCAGCGCCAACGTTGGTAATGACACCGCTCAGGTTGGCCAGCGTGCGGTTCATCGTTGTCAGCCCGGTCTTATCAAAAAGAATGGCGACGTTGGTTCCCTCTACCGGAACATCGATGTTGAAGTTCCCTGCAGCGGTGTTTTGGAATGTGGCGTTGGTGATGACGACAGCGGTCCCGACGTTGTTGTTAATGTTCGCTCCGAGCTGAACTCTGCCGCCTTCGATGCGGATGCCGCCACCAATTCCAGCAGCGTTTCCATTGTTGTTTCCAAACGCGGTTCCTGACCGGACGATCACACCGCCCGTGAAGGTGTTCGCGGCCGAGAGGTTGACCTGCCCGATACCCGCCTGAATCACACGTCCGGTGCCGTGAATCTGATTCGCCACCGTTGTAGCGCCGACAAGGTTAAACTCCAGCGTCGCGTTGTTCGTTACGACACCCGAGCCGAGCGACCCGTCCGTCACGCCATCTCCAATGCGCAAGGTCCCCCCCTGGATTTCCGTAACGCCGTCGTAGCTGTTGATCCCGGTGAGCGTCAGCGTTCCTGGGTCCAGCTTGATCAGCGTCGCATTGCCAACGATGCCGCCGCCTGTGAATACGTAGGGTTTAGCCGAGTTGCTCACGATCACTGATTGCGGAGCCACAGCTCCCAGAATGTTAACCGTGGTCAGGCCTGTCGCGGTGTCATCGAATCGCACCTTCGCGCCATCGTAATAGTTCGTCAGATTTCCCGATCCCACTTCTCGCCAGACTTTGTTGGCAGCATTGTCGATGTCCCAAACCGCACTTGCGTCGCCAACCCATCGCAGGGTGCTGTCGAAGGTGGCGTTGATGGTCAGGACGAGGCTGTTTCCAACGATGTTGAGCGAGGCGCCCGTAACTTGTGGGGGAAGGGTCCCCAAAACGAAGTTGCCGGCACCGCTCCGGCTGCCCCATTGCATCAGTGTGATGGAACCCACTGTGAGACCGCTGCCTTCAACATTCACCGTGACGTCGCCGTTCATGACGAGACTGCCGGTGTTCGTCACAAGGGCAATCGCAGGGTTGACGCCGCCCGTATAAATGACGTCGAACCTGCCGGGGCCCGCATATGACAGGCCGCTGATCGTGAGTGCTGAATTGGGCGATCCTGAGCGGACACCAAAGCCTTCAGCCGAGTCGGTCAGAAAATAACCTCCAGTTGCGCGCGAAGCCGTGGCGACGATCAACCGGCCAGCTGTGACATACGTGGGGGCGGAATAGGTGTTCGATCCCGCAAGAATCAAAGTTCCGCCGAGCCCCATGTTCGTGATGGCACCATTTCCGTGGATCGGTGCCGTGACCAGCAGTGTTCCGCTGCCGCGTGCAAACACCAGTGCGCTCAGGTTTGTGATCGGGCCTGTGCCGATCGTGCCCATGTCACTTGATCCATCGCCGATCTGCAGCACACCGTTGCTCACAATCGTCGAGCCTGTGTACGAGTTGGGACCCGTCAGCACGAGAGTTCCCAGACCGCGCTTCACCAGGGCAGCGGGTCCCGCACCATTCGCGATGGCGCCCGCAAACACATCCACGTCGCTCGAACTCGCCTGCAGGCTCCCGATATCGTACGTGAGGGTTGAGGCCGCATTGGGACTTCCCGAAAGAAACACGTTGGCGTTGTCGCCAGTGAGTCGTCCGATGGGGAAGTTTGTCGATGCAGGCATGGCAGGGTAGTACCGGAATGTGAATGCAACTCCGCCGCCCATGGACACGCGTGCATTGGGGAATCCCAGGACATTCCCGTATCGGAACTCGTCGCCACCAGTGGTTGCGTTCGCGGTGATATTGATCTGCCCTGTGAATGCAGACCAGTCACCCACAACGTTGTTGCGCACGTATTTGGTTTCAACATTGAAGGTGCCGCTGCCTGTAAGCGTGCCGCCCAACCCCGGGCCGACCGCTCCGTTGTCACCTGCGGATCCCGTCCAGCGCACCGGAAGGATCAACGTCCCCATCGCATCCTGCGGGACAATCAGGTTTCCATTAAACACGCCGAAGGTCGTGGCAGTGTTCGGCGCGGGACGAAGGTTCAATGTACCGTTGTAAAAGGTCACCGACTCGACCGTGCCAAGCGCCAGGGTGTTGGCATCGTTGTTGTCATCCACGTTGATGCCCTGCACCTGCACGATGCCGTTGCTGAGAACTATGCCGCCGGTGATAGTGTTTGCCGCGGCCGTGTTTTCCTTGAAAAGGTTGAGGGTGCCGCCGCCGTCGAGCACGAACCCATCATTGCCTGCCAGCACAATGCCGCGGAGGGTTGCATTCTGGCCGGGCCAGACGTCAATGGTCGGCTTCAACAGCCCCGCGAGCGTGAGCGTGTTGACGGTGTTGCTGATGGTGTAAGTGCCTACCTGGAAAAAGAGGTTTCCGATCGTGCGCGAGGAATCGAGTTCCACCTGCACGGCCGAAGCTGTCTGGTTGTTAAAGGTGGCGCTGTTCCCGGCGCCGCTGGCAACGACGCCATCGACCCAGTTGGTTGCGTCGCTCCAGACGCTGTCGAATTCGTTGGTCCAGGTGCCGCTCTGGCCGAAAGCGCCGTGAGTGACGGCGCCCAACGCCAGGAGCGCCATGAGGCCGGTTTTTGATTTTCTGCTAGGGGTGATGCTTTTCATGGTGATAACTGTGTTTGAGATGAATCATCTCGTAACCGTCTGATCGTCCTGTTTGCTTCCCTGCCCTGCCCATCCGTTCGATCAAAGAGCCCTTTCTGGAGCCGCGACTATTTCGGAAACAGCGCCAGAAAAATCTTCAATTCAAGGAACCTGCTCCAAACCCAAAACACCGGATGGAAGAGGGTCGCCCGGTAGATGGTTCTGGATTAGGTATCGCCGAGCTTAGCCGCTGACCTAATCCGTGGTATCCCCAGTTCTGATGATAGAAACAGGTTCGACGGGACTACGGGACTACGGGACTACGGGACTACGGGACTACGGGACTACGGGACTACGGGACTACGGGACTACGGGACTACGGGACGAAAGGACGAAAGGACGAAAGGACGAAGGGCTCAGGAGGTAATGGGCAAGGGACAAAAATCAAGGCGTCACCTGGCGGCCTGCTCCAGCAGCGGAAGCACATTGCGGTTGAAGTCTGTGAGATCGGCAGGATAGTCGCCGGCGGCGATCTTCCCATAAACGGCCGGTGCCGGCTTGCTGAAGCGCGTCGAGCCGTCCGTGAAAGTCATATTCCAACCTTTGGAGCGTTTGTGGGCGAAGAATTCCGGCCGATCCATCTGGGAATCAATGTAGTCCATGATGAAGACGCGATGCTGCTTCACCTGGGATTGCTTCTGGAACATGCGCGTGGAGGTATTCGGCAACACCACGGGATTGTAGATGTAGCTGGTTCGCACGCCTCCGGTGTTGTTGACCCGGCCAAAACTGATGAATCCTTTCTCTGTGTATTGATCCCAGCCCAGCGGGGATGCGGCGGGATAGCTGGGATCAAAGAACAGGCGTCCATCGCCAACCAGCTTTGCGCCATAGAGGTAACCCAGGTTTTCGAACTGCGCCCCGCGTGCGTTTACCGCCGCGGCATTCTGCGGAATGAGACCGCCACCGACGGGGCCGCCAAACACCACCCATCGAATGTAATTGTCCAGGTCGATCACGTTCTTGGTGCGATTGTTCAGTGTGTTGCCGCCCCACGACGGAAACTCATCGCTGTTGTCCCCTGCGTATAACGTGCATGCGATGAACATCTGCCGTCCGTTGTTTACGCACTGAATGCGCTTTGCCCGCTCCTTCGCGTTCGCAAGCGCCGGAAGGAGCATCGCCGCAAGAATGGCAATGATCGCAATGACCACCAGAAGTTCGATCAGGGTAAATCCGCAGGCCCGGCGGGTCGGGAAAGCAGTTCGCGAGAGGAGGGCAGTCATAATTCAAGAACAGCTCTGGGGAGGCAGCGTCATGAGAATGGCTGGACTGTCGCACAAACAACGCCGTTTAACCATCACCAGTTTGGTGTAGGCGCACAAAAAAGGCGGGCACTTTTCAGTGCCCGCCTTGAAGGTTGCCCTGCTCAGAGCGGTCTTATGGACGCACGAGGCGATAAAACACCGCGCCATTCGCTGCGTCGATCGTCCCATTGTGCTGCGTGCTCGATGTCGAACCAGGCACATTGATCCAGTTGTCGCTCAGGCCTGTCGCGAGGCTATTGGTCTGGACCTGCAGCTGCCAGCCAAGGTGACTCGAGGGCCATGAGAGGTTCAACGAACCCGCTGACACATTGAACGTGATGTTGGTCGGGTTCCCGGTGATTGGAGCCGCGCCTTGCAGAACCTTGATGGTTCCGTTCACTGCCAGCTTGTTTTCCCAGACGTACTGCACCGAATTGTCGGCATTCGACGTGGGAAGCTCAACCAGCGTGAAGCCCAGGCCGGCTACAGGCTTGTTGAACAACTGAAACACATCCCCAGTCACCAGATCCGAGCCCAGGTTTGTGATCGTCAGCGTTCCGCCGTTCACGGCAATCAGGTTGGCGCCGCCGGCTGCGAGACGGTCGCTGTTTTGAGACTGGCTGCGATCGAGGTCCATGTTAACAGTGGCATTGTCCAGGATGATTCCGGAGGTGACGTTCAAAGTTCCAACCGGCAATCCAACGTTCAAGATGCTGCCAGGTGTTGCATTGAGGCTGCCTTGAATAGTTCCCAGGCCGCCGAGCGTCTGGCCGCCGGCCACTTCAAAAACGCCGTTGGTCACGAGCACGGAAACCGCGCCGAAGTCATTGAAGTAATTGCTGACAATGCCCATGCGGGTTGCATCGAGCACCGCGGCCGGCGATGCGAGGGTGATCACAGGCGAGCTGACCAGGTTGTTCGGAACCACGAGCGCGAGCACGCCATTGCTGATGGTCGTCGTGCCGGTGTGCGCCACCAATGAAGGCTCTATCGTGATGTTGGTGAAGGTGACTCCATCCGTATTCTCAGTGCGGGTTGCGCCGAGGAACGTGAGCGTGCCTGTCCCGTCCTTCACGAGGTTGTTCAAGCCGCGGAAAAATCCCGCGAACGTCGAATCAATGTTCTTCCCGCCAATGATGTAGGTGTCGACCGCGCCGGCTGCAGTGGCCTGGTCGATGCCCGACGAACTGCTGCCGCCGGCGATTGCGCCGAGGCGCACCGTTTGCGCGTCACGCGTCACCACCACTGAATTGGAACTGAACAGGAATGTTGGGGCGTCGCCGCCGCTGATTCCACCGCCGTTAAAGAAACGAATCGATCCCGAGGGAATATCCAGATGCACGAGGCCCTGGAAATTCTGGAACGAGGTTGCTCCGCCAAACGACATCTGCGTGGTCACGTGGTTCGTTGTATTCGCAGCGCCGATGAACTGGCCGCCCCAAATGTTTCCGAGGGCATTGGCGGACAAGGTGATTGTGCCGCCATCGACGACGGTGATCGAGTCGGGGGTTCCGGGAGTTGCGCTGCCGCCGACGAGGCTGAGAGCGACGTTGTTGCTGGCGATCACCGCGCCGTCCAGGTTGGCCGGCGAGTTTCCGATCTGCAATGTTGTGCCCGCGGCGAGGACGGTTCCGCCAGTAAAGGTATTATTCCCGTTCAAGCGGAGCGAACCGCCGAGGACCTGAAGCGCCATGCCACCTGTCGCGCCATCCATGATCGTGCCGCCGAACGTAGTGGCTGCGCTGCCGTCGAGGACCAGCGTGTTGGTGCCCGTCGAATTGTTGACGACGGTTCCGGCTGCGCCGGAAAGGCCTGACACGATCAGCTTTTCCACCGCGACGTCCACGATGCCACCGTTGGCAGCCAACTCCCCGACACCGAGGGCACGGGTGCTGGCGGCAACGAGGATTCCGTTCTGCACCGTGGTTGGACCCGCATAGGAATTGGAGGCGGACAACGTAAGCGAATTGGTGCCGATTTTCGTAAGAGCCAGGGTTCCGGCCGAATTACCAATCACGCCGCTGAATGTCCCGGCGCGATCGTTGTTGCCCACGGTAAGGACCGAAGCGGCTGCAATGCCCAGATCAACGGAACCATTGCCGATCAGGCCATTGATCATTCCGTTCTGCCCGTTGAGGTCCAGGCGGCCATTCCCGTAGATTGCAACGTCGCCGGTTCCCGATGAGGGAAGAGCGTTCTCAGCGGCATATTGAATGGTGCCGTTGCTGATGACGGTGCCGCCGGCATAAGTGTTCGCAGTTTGCAACACGAGCGTGCCTGTGCCGACCTTTGCGAGCGAAGCTGCGCCGCCGATCTGGCCTGCGCCGCCGAAGGTGTAATTTCCCGCGGTCGTATCGACTGTGACACTTGAAGGAGCGAGTGTTCCCGCAAGATTAACGAACGAGTTCGCAACGCCAGTTGCATTGAAGAGGACCGAATCAGAATTGTTAAACACAGACGGCAAGCCGCTGTTCAAGAAATTCGCCGTGCTATTGAGATCCCAGGTGGTGTCAGGATTGCCGCCGCTCCAAACAAGGTTCTTGGGCGTGTAGGCGGTGACCACGAGATCAACATTCCCGCCACTGACCTGAATGGCAGCCGCAGTTCCGGCAGCAAGGCCGCTCCCGCTGACCAGCACGGCATAATTGCCGCCGGAGAGGATTGAGCCGGTCGCCTGAGTGATCAGTCGATAAGTCCCGACGCCCAGGGGCGACAGGGAGGCGTTGTTGACCGAAAATGTATTTCCGCTCAGCGCCAGTGTTCCGATTGCAATGTGCAACGCAGGGCGGGCCAGATCGCCGCTTGCGCTGGTGGGCGTGTATACGAGGTTGATTGCTTTGCCTGTGAGGTCGAGCGTCGCGCTCGGATCCAATTCAACAGCAGCCGCATTCACACCAACGGCGGTTCCCGTTCCGCTCCCCCCGAAACCAGTCGTCGTGGGCATGAAGGCAACGCCGCCCATAATCGTAAGGTCGAGCACGGCGCCCGCCGCAACGTTCGCGTTCGGTCCCGTTCCCAAGGCGCCCGGCGTGGTGATCTGATTGATCTTCGCGCCGAACGACCATCGGCCAGCGTACGTGTTATCCATGGAGAGAACCACGGTGCCGGGACCTGCGGTGTTCAAAACGCTGTCGGCTGCGCCACCCGAGACGACACCGACGCCTGACGCTGCCGGATTCAGCACATCACTCGGCATGGTGGTCGCCAGGGTTGCAGTTGTGCCCACGTGATTGCCAACGACGACACCATTCACACCCGAAGAACCGCGCGCGGTCAGGGTACCGCCTTTCCGAAGATTAACCGCCTGGGGCAGCGTGACATTTTCCAGGCGCAGCACTCCGGTGTTGGTCACTGTCGCGGCCGCCGCACTGCCAAAGGCATCCGCAACCAGAACGCCCAGAATGCCTTCGTTGATGTTGATCGGCGAGCCTCCGGGGAACAGGCCTGTGCCTGCGATCAGCCACGTTCCAGAACCTTGCTTTGTGATGCCACCAGTTGCGTTTCCAGGGCCTTCAGACAGGTTCGTGACAACGTTGTTGCCTGTGTTCACGCCATCAAGGACGTAGCGTGTGGCGCGCGTGTTGGCTCCGTTATGCTCGATTGACTCTACTGAAAGCGTGGCCGCGGGATTGGTTGAGTTGTTGATGAGGCTATAAACGCCCGCTGTGCTCGAGGGAAGGTTAACGAGCATCGGCATGGCGATGGATTGCGGGTTGGCGACCGACTCCGTCAGGCGAATCGAGCCGTTATGGCTGACATATAAGATTCCCTGGGCCGGCGTCGCGGCATCCCGCAAAACCACTGGGCTTGGCGAATCGATGACGTAAGCGCCAACGTTCTCGCCATCGAAAACAATGCTGCCAACGCGGCGGCTGCGGCCGTTCACGACTGTGGCGTCGTCGGGAACGATCGGGTTCGCGGCGCCACCGATTCCGGAAAACAATGGCGTGTTGAACGTCGCGGTATCGTTATTGACGTTGTTGTTCCCGGTGTTGTTGACATCGCCGGGCACGGCATTTCCCACCCAGTTGGCAGGAACATTCCACAGCGCGCTCGCGGGCGCGTTTGTCCAAGTCTGGCTTGCAGCGAATGCTGACGCGGCAGAACCGAGAACAGCACATGCTAGGAGCCGGCTGATTGTGGGGTTGGGGGTTGAACACACCGACGGGCGTGTGGATCGAGTTTTCATCTTAGTCATAGGTGCTTGGTCAAAGGCATGGTGTTTTCCAGAAGTTCACACCACGAGTCTTGGATAGATCATCCAGAAAATACATCAGAAGGGAAATCATCAGTTATGGCGACCACGTTGCCTGCTCACCGCGCTGGCATGCTGGGCAGCGACCGCGTTTTTCGCAGGTGCTTCGCAACGGCTTCAGTCCTCGATCGCACATGGAGCTTTTCGTAAATGTGACGGATGTGCGTGTGCACTGTGGCGTAGGTGACGTGCATCGCATCTGCAATCTCTTTGTAAAGAAATCCCTTGGCCAGCAGGTCAAGCACCTGCGCTTCGCGTGGCGACAACGAATCCGTTTCGCTCTGTTCCCCTGCAGGCCGTTGAAACGATTGCACGATCTTTCGCGCGATGTGGCTGCTCATCGGTGAGCCGCCTTCATGGACTTCCTTGATGGCCGACAGCAGCTCCGAGGGCGGCGTCTGCTTGAGCATGTAACCCGTCGCGCCTGCCGCGAGCGCGTTGAAAATGTGCTCGGTGTTCTGGTAAACGGTCAGCATGATGATCTGCGTTTTGGGAAGCGAAGGCTTGAGGCGCCGCACGCATTCCACCCCGTTCAGGTTCACAAGGTTGATGTCCATCAGCGTCACGTCCGGGCGCACCCTCGGAATCTGTTCCAACGCATCCTCCGCGCTCGCGTGCGCGCTCACACAACGGTAGCCAGGGGAACTATTGATCAAACGGGACAGGCTCTGGCGCACTTCCCCATCATCTTCCACGATCGAAACCGAAATACTCATCTGAATCTGCTCAACCTTTCACTTAACCGGCACCGACTCCGTCACGTTGCGGCCGCCTGTATCGATTCTGGCGGATCACGCCATGCACGCATTCTATAGACACATCAAAGCATTGCTATCCCCACAACTGGGTAGCGCCCCAGCCCGGGCTTATATATTTAGCAAACGCAGGAAACCTGGCGGTAGGTGAGCCGTTTGTTTTCGATCAACTGGCCAAACCCTTTCAGGCGGGTGCCATCGGTTTGATGGCGGGTGTTCCAGCGGAAAGCGAATTCATTGGCGTAT
>DASPIL010000059.1 GCA_035629175.1 Verrucomicrobiia bacterium
GTCCAATACAAAACCTTCGATTTGCCCCTGTCGCGTGCGAGTGACTAGCGACAGATCACTCACCCAAACCGCCGCCATGGAAACCTGGTTTTCTTGCGCGCCAAAGCTTGGGTCGTGACTGGCCACGATGAAGTAGAAGCCCGGTTTCAGTTGTTCGGGGGCCGCCAGCGGCATGGTGACTTCCTTGTAATCGGAGGTCGGTGGCAGTTTCTCCGACCACTCGTGCGCGAACGCGGTGGCCAGAACCTCGCTTCGTTCCTGTTGGCTCAGGTTTTCCGGACGGTTGTGGCGCTTCTGCAAAAACACTTCCCAGTTGTAAGGAATTGCTCGGAAATAGACCTGGTCCACGTTGCGATAGCGAATCGTGATCTTCGGGCACGCGTTCGAGCGGTCACCGCCACCTTGCGCGTTTTCAGAAAGGCGCAGGATACCGGTGCGATCGAAGCAGTTCCACACCCGTTCAGTCGAGATTTGGACGGCCTTGGCCTCCAGCTCCAATAACAGGTTGCGACAGAGTTTGCCGCCAACCGACTGCGGGAACACTTGCGCGCCGCGTTCCGCGACCTTGTGGGCTGCGACCAGATCGCCTTCCTGTTGCAGGACTCTTGCCATGCGTTCCATGGCCAAAGCGGAAATGTCGAAATCGGCGTAGGTGCGGATGAAGTTCTCCAAAGCCGCCTTGTAGCGCTCATTCTTGGTTTCGCCAAAGGCAGTGTTCCAGCCCCAGGTCAGGCGTTCCAGGTCCACGTCTGCAAAGGCCAGGCGCGGTGCGGGATCATTTTGGTGGAAACGAAGCAGGTCCTGGTATAGGCGAATTGCGCGGATGACCGGCGAGACTGCGGTGCTTGAATTGGCTTCTGCGGTTGCCTGTCCCACGTTCCAGGCCAGGAACTGCTGCACGGATCCAAAGATGGGGCTGTCGGCGGAAAGCTCGAACGCATCCTGCGGCTTGGCGGCGGCTTGCTCGCCGGAGGTATAGAACTGCAGGGCTTCATGCGCGATGAAATCGTAGAGGGTAGGGCGGTA
>DASPIL010000060.1 GCA_035629175.1 Verrucomicrobiia bacterium
CCCTGCACCCCCCTTGCGGGGCGCCCGGCGAGTGGGACCCATGCGCACGATCGGAGCCGCGAACGAGCGTTCGAGGTCCGGCTCCGATCGGCGCTACCCCACTCGCCGACCACCCCGTCGAGCCGCTTCGCGGACAAGATAGTCAGGTCACTTCCGCTCCGCGCGAAGTGACAAATTTAGATCAGGACTTGACCCCTCTCTCCCCAGCCCTCTCCTCCACTCTGAGTGGAAGAGAGGGAGAAGATGGATCGGCAATTCCAATCAACGATCCCCAATCTTTAATCTCCGAGCTTTAATCGCAGTCACTCAGATTCCCAATCTCCACCAAACCACCTTCCCTTGCCGCTGCTGAACGTTTGCATTAGCTTCCGGCCATTATGGACAGCAACGACGTTCCCCCGAATTCCGCGACGCCGCCTCCGCCTCCACCGCCCCCCTTGACTCCGCCACCCGTCATCGTTCCGGCGGCGGCCGCACGGCAACCGCGGCGCGGGCGCGGGTGGATGGTGCTCGCCCTCGTTTTGCTGGTGTTTCTTCTCTTCAGCATGCTCCTCAACTTCAGCCAGTTGACGGGCGGCGTCGGCGCAGGCACAGGCGGCTTGCGCACTGCAGGACCGCGGCTTGACGAAACGCTGCTTGAGGACAATGGCGCTTCCGCAAAGATTGCCGTCATTGACCTGGATGGAATCATCACGAGCCGCGCGCTCGATCAGAGTGGTTTCACCATGGTCGATCTCATCAAGGCGCAACTCGAACTCGCCAAGGAGGATGACAACGTCAAGGCCGTCGTCCTGCGCGTCGATTCACCCGGCGGCGAGGTGCTCGCGTCCGATGAGATTTATCGAATTATTGGTGATTTCCAGGACGAAACTGGCAAGGCGGTTGTCGCATCGATGGGGAATCTAGCTGCGTCGGGGGGCTATTATATTTCCGCGGCATGCCGCTGGATCGTTGCCAATGAGTTGACCATTACGGGCAGCATTGGCGTGATCATGAGCACGTGGAATTATCGCGGTTTGATGAACCGCGTCGGGCTGCAACCTCAGGTTTACAAAAGCGGGAAGTTCAAGGACATGTTGAGCGGCGATCGTGAACCCCATGAGATTCCAGCCGAAGAACGCGCAATGGTGCAGCAACTCATTGACGACACCTACGGACGCTTCAAGGAGGTCGTCGCAGAAGGACGGGAGCAGGCAAAGCAGGCGAATCGGGACGCAGGCAGAGAGCTGGCGGACAATTGGGCCGACTTTGCAGATGGCCGCGTGCTTTCCGGAACGCAAGCGTATGACCTTGGCCTGGTCGACCAGCTCGGCAACTTCCATGA
The DNA here is from genome assembly GCA_035629175.1 of Verrucomicrobiia bacterium. Classification (NCBI taxonomy): domain Bacteria; kingdom Pseudomonadati; phylum Verrucomicrobiota; class Verrucomicrobiia; species Verrucomicrobiia bacterium. Next base: position 1,325 of record DASPIL010000060.1, read on the forward strand.
TGCCGTTGCCAAGGCGGCGAGCATTGGCGGCATTGATGACCCCAAGCGCGTGAACATTGTTCGATACCAGCAGCGGTACAGCCTTTCGGATCTGTTGAACATCTTCGGCCAAAGTGAAGCCCGCACGATCAAGGTGGATCTTGGAATTGAACCGCCCAAGCTGCAGGCGGGGCAATTGTATTTCATCGCCCCCACGATGATCCACTGACCCCCGCCGAGCGCATCCTCCCCACTGCTCGCATCACTCCGCGGTTGCGTTTGCAACTGCGGCTTTTCGTGCGCGTTGTGCCATCGTCGCAACCTGTGACGCGCAGCCCGCGTCTCATTGACACAGGCCGTGGCGACAAAACCCCATAAACAGCGAGGTTTTGCACTGATACGCCACTGGCACAACACCCGCTTTCGACATTGAACAGGCACACTCAAAGTTGTGTCACAGAATTAGAAAGCCGTTATGATTTTTGATCCGCTCTACATTGTGTTCATGCTGCCGGGATTGCTGCTGGGCCTATGGGCGCAGATGCGACTCTCAAGCGCTTACAACCGCTATATCCGCGTGGGGACAAGTTCAGGTCTCAGCGGCGCGCAGGCCGCGCGTGAAATTCTCGACAACGCCGGGCTCTACAACGTGCCCGTCGAACAGGTTCCTGGCCGCCTGACAGATCATTACGATCCGCAGCGGCGCGCGCTGTTTCTTTCATCGGAGAATTTCCAGGGACGCTCGCTGGCAGCGGTGGGGGTCGCGGCGCATGAAGCGGGACACGCGCTTCAACATCAGGCTGCGTATGGTCCCTTGAATTTTCGCATGGCCATGGTGCCGATCACGCAATTTGCCAGCAAAGCATGGATGGGCATCCTGCTGCTCGGATTTATTGTGGGAGGAGCCTACTTCTCAAAATTTGTGTGGGCCGCAATCGCCATTTTTTCTGTCATCGCATTGTTTCAGATCATCACTTTGCCAGTTGAATTTGATGCCAGCCGCCGCGCCAAGGAAAGGTTGCTGCAGCTTGGGATCGTTCATAGCGGGGAGAGTGACGGCGTCAGCAAAGTGCTCAGCGCAGCGGCGTTGACTTATGTCGCAGCAATGGTTTCAGCGGTGATGACACTGCTGCATTTGTTGCTGATCGCGCGCAATCGCAACTGATGGCGGGCAACAATCCCCATACCAGCCACATGTGCCATTTGTTAATTCCAAACCAGAATGTGGAGAAGGTGGCAAAACGAACCTTTCGGCCCAGCAGGCCGGGAATCCCAAGCTCTTATGGTCGCAAAAGCCAAACATCAAAAGCCAGTTGCCAAGCGCACTAGCCGAACGCACGGACGCGTGACGCGGGTCAAGCCGCCACGCCCCGCGCCAGCCCGGAACGGATCACGTCTGCATCCGCAGCATGCCGCCCCGAGCCCAAAAATAACCCCTGGTCCGCAGGAATCCGTGCCCGCCCCGATCGTTGTGACGGCCAGTGGAACGTCCGCGCCCGCCGACGAAAACGCGTTGGAACTGGACCAGGCCGCGATCATTGCAGCCGAGGAAGCAGAACGCAAAGCCGCGCGGCCGGTTGAGCGGGAACGCACCAGCTACGACGGCGACACTGCCATCAAGCTTTACCTCCGCGAGATCGGCCAGGTGAAATTGCTCACCCCTCAGGAGGAGATCGAACTCGCCGCGCGGATCAAGAAAGGTGACAAAAAAGCGCGCGAGCAAATGATCAAGGCGAACCTGCGCCTCGTCGTCAAAATCGCCCGCGACTACGAAGGCATCGGCCTGCCGCTCCTGGATCTCATCAGCGAAGGAAACATTGGGTTGATGAAAGCCGTTGAACGATTCGATCCTTCAAAAGGCGGCAAGCTTTCCACCTACGGTTCGTGGTGGATCAAGCAATCGATCAAGCGCGCGCTGGCGAATCAGTCCAAGACCATTCGCCTGCCCGTTCACCTCGTCGATAAGATTTCAAAAATGCGACGCACCGCCATGCGCTTGCAGGAGGAACTCGGGCGCGAGCCGACGGATGATGAGTTGGGCGGCGAGCTCGGCATCTCGGCCTCACGCGTTGCTCAAATGCGGCTCGCTGCGATCCGCCCGGCGTCGCTCGATGCTCCGATTGGCGATGAGGATTCGAACAATTTCGCCGAAGTGGTGCAGGATGAAGCTGCCGACACGCCGTACGAGCAGCTCGAGGAAAAAACTGTAACCCGCATGCTCCAGGAGATGATCAAGACCCTGGACCCGCGGGAGGCAACGATCCTTCGCGCCCGGTTCGGACTGGATGGCGGACCTGAAAAGACTCTTGAGGAAGTGGGCGAGAAGTTCGGGGTGACTCGCGAACGGGTTCGGCAAATCCAGAACATCGCGCTGAAGAAGCTTCGAAAGATGATCGAAAAACTCGAGGCCACGAAGGCCAAGTAGCGCATTTTTCACTGTGGTGGTGGTTCTGCGGCCATCGAGTCCCTGCTTAAACGAGTGCTTTGGAACGCCGGCGTAAAATCCGGGGTGATTAAAAGAGGGTGAAATCACTGCGATCTGTAAACCGCTTGACTCTCACCCCGTGAGGCGCCCGCAGGGCGAGAGGGGGAATGAAATCGTCTCTGAACCTGCACCTCTGCTTCCTCTGCGAGCTCCTGTTAAAAGATTCAGGTGCAGTTCGGCTCCGCAAAGGGTTTAACAGGAGGCGGCAGAGATCGCAAAGACGAAAAAAAGACCCCTGCTGTGTATGTGGCTGCATCCCGCCCCCGGCCCCCCTCCTCCGGCTTCGCTCGGCAGAGGGGGAGTTTAAATCCACCAGTTTTGCTCACCCACTTTTAGCCGGACCCGTAAAGTCATTCTGGCCGTCCACGAATTGCAATTTTCCGAACACCTGCAATGATACGGGCCAATGAAATTCGCTTCGCTCCGTATCAAGGGCGCAACGTTCCTGCTGACCCTGCTCGCCCTTGTCACTGCTAATGCCTCCTCCACTCTTCCGTTGACGCCGGCCGAACTGTTGCGCGATTGCGGCGGCGCGTTTCGGGGAACAATCCTTGGCTCCACCAGCTATCGCGGATCAAATGGCTTGATCTTCACACGAACCGATGTCCGTGTGGACGAAACTTTCAAAGGGACGCTGCCGCGAGTGGTGCGACTTGTCCACCGCGGAGGAGCGGTCGCCGGCGAGGATGAACTTTTCGGCCTTTCGCCGACGCTGATTCAAGGGCAGGAATATCTTCTCTTCGTGAACCGGAACGCATCAGGCGTCCTGCATTGTCCCGAAGGGCCCGCCTCTGCCGTCCTGTTAAATGGCACACCCGCAACCCATCGAATCCTCCAGGAAGTCCGCCAACAGGTTGGCGGCGAACCTTTGCCGGGCGACGACGGCACGGACCAGGAGGGCTCGATCCAACCCGTTCCACAGGCGATCACGGGCATGCTGCAGGGCGTCAACTCGCGGTTCGTTCAACCCGATCGCGGCGAGCCGATCCCTTACATAATTGATGCAAACGCTCTCCCGGCAGGAATCACGTTCGAGCAGGCGACCAACGCAGTGCGCGAGGCACTCGACGCATGGGCATCGGTAACCAGTTTGAAATTCGCCCTGGAAAGCATCGAAAGTTTTGGACAGGGAGCGGATGCAGTCGCCCTCAATGACGGAAAACTGCGGCTTCAACTCCATGACATCTACAGCCGAATTGAGGGTTCGAGCGTGCTCGGGATTGGAGGCCGTTCGGCTTCCACGAGCGCGTTGAGCAACGGATGGAACCTTGGAGGCCGGGTGAACGATACTGAATTTCGCCGCACTGGCCGCGGCTACGTTGTTTTGAAGCACGACCATTCCACGATGCAAAATCTTGCAACGTTCACCGAAGTGCTCTGCCACGAAATCGGCCATGCGCTGAACCTCGCCCATTCGAGTGAAGTCCCGACTGCCGATCCGCTCCTGCTTGAGGCGATGATGTATTACCTCGCGCATGCAGATGGGCGCGGCGCCACGCTAGGAGCCTATGATCCTCCAATCATCCAGCAGATCTATCCTGCGAACACGCCACCGTTCACGTTCCATCGAATGCTCGATGTCATCACGGCGCCGAGCACGCCTGAAGTTCCTGGGATCAATGAAGTGGAAGCGCGTGGTTACGATCTGCAACCCACCGATCTGACGATGGAAACTGCCGAAGCGAGCGCCGCGAACGGATCGTTCTCGATTGCAGACCGGCTCATTCGTTACACACCGAATGGTTATTACAATGACAGTGCGCGGCTGAATCCCGCCGGGGGTTCATCGTGGGATTCCATTTACGTCCGCTTTTCGGATGGCACGAATGCTTCGCCCTACGCGCGAATTCGAGTCATCTCGCTGCGCGGCGATGGCTACGAGCCCTCGGACGGTTTGCCCGATTACTGGATGCTGAACTTCTTCGGTCATGAGGATCCACGTTCCGACGACCTGTCGCGCGCAAACGATGACGCCGACGGGGATGGCATGACGAACCTGCAGGAGTATCTGGCGGCTACGCATCCAACATCCTCCGGCTCCGCACTGCGGATTGCGATGAACTCGGCGGGCGTCCTGGAAGTGCCAGTCAAACCTTTCGATCCCTACGACAGTCTGACCTCAACGAACCTCGTCGATTGGATCCGGGCAGCTTCACCGCTTGTGTCGACAAACGCTTCGGCGGAAGAACTCACTGCATTGCCGCAAACCGCCGTGACCGCAGTGATATCGAATTCACCCGCATCATCACCCCATCTATTTTTCCGCGTGGAGAAAATTCCGTAGACGGCTCGCGGGGTGCGGGGCGGAGTTCCGCGTCGCGGAGGCGTGGCGCTGCAATCAACCCTTCTTGGCAGGCGGCGGGTTGAATTTCTTGCGACGATATTCCGAGGGCCGCCAGCCTATCCACTTGGTGAACGCGTTCGAGAAGACAAACGGGTTTTGATACCCGATTTCGTGGGCGATCGAGTCGATGGTCTTCTCCGTCGTGGCAAGTAATTCGGCCGCGCGCCGCATTCGCAGATAGGTCACCTGGTGCATCGGGCTTCTTCCCAACTGCCGGCGGCAGAGACGTCGCAGGTGTTCGTTGCTGTAGCCGGCCTCCTTGGCAAGGCGGCCCAGGCTCCATTCATCCGAAAGATTGTGAGCCACACGTTCCCAGAGGAGCCGTAGTTGATCCGGCTGATCCGACGGCTGGGCAAACCGCAACACGTAAGCGTGAACAAGGTCGGTCCATTCCTGGATCAAAGTTGGCTGCGCCGGCCCGTTGCATTCATACATCAGGCCGAGAATAGCGGAGCGAAGCGGGAGCGGGTCGTACTTGGCCATGACCGGCGTTGTGACACCTGCGATCGGGCGCTGTTCTGTGGGACGTTGATAACAGACCCAGCAGAATTCCCACTTCCCGGTGGGCATGGTCTCGAAGGCATTCAGCGTGTGCGCCGGTAGAAGGCAGGCGAAACCCTCTTCACAAACGCGCCAGCGTCCGTCAATCAGCACCCTTCCCTTTCCACCGATGCACGCGAGGAAATAGGTGGTTGTCTGCTTGGTTCTGACGATCTTCGTCGGGGGAGCCGATTCCTGGATGCCAATATGAATCATTTGATACTGATTCAAGGTCTGGCAGACGGGGAAGTCATCGATCCACGGCCGGGATTCGACATTGGCGGCGCGAACGCCCCGCATGCGGGTGCGCGAGCTGTGAACGGTGATATCGGTCAACTCACCCGTTTGAATCATAAATCGCGCCGATCATACGGAGGGCTCTCTGGTTTGGCTATTGGAATGAGGATACGCAGCCAGACGTGACGAGGGTAAGGGTAACAGACGACATGTTTTGGTGGGGTGCATGTTCGGTTACTGAATCTGAGCAGGGCTGCAATCGGAGTGCTCGAATGCGTTTGATGTTAAAATAAAAAGGCCGCGCCTCTTCGGGCGCGGCCTGGATTTTATTGGAAACGGCTACCACCAGAAGGTTGGGCAACTTTGGTTGGCCGCCGGAAAAAGAACTCCACTGCCCCGGACAACCATCAATTCAAATTTCCGCCATTCGATGTGGCCATCCAGCATCGCTAAGTTTCCTCCCAAAGGAACTCTCCCCTTCATGTGCGGAGTCAAATGTCGCTTGGCAAAACTGCCTGTGTCGATGTCATCGTAGTGGTACCCCCCTGAATACTTCTTCGCCGTGTCATTTTCGGTGTTCCGGGAGATAGTTGCATCAGCGATAAATACCCTGTCGGTTGGCGGCTGCGGGGGGAGCGTGATCGGTCCGAACTTTATGGGTTCTGGTGTCACGCGCCGATTATGGTTGGTTGGGTTGAGTGCGGGCGTCCCAGGAAGGGTCAGCGCATAGCCCACGGCGCGGTAACCACCCGTTAGGTTCCAAAGGGCCAGGTTGTCCTGGTCATTGAAACGCGTGGCCGTACCGGGACAAAAAGCGACCTTCAGGAAGTTTTGGTTGGCAGCCAGCATCGCGTCGGCTGCAGATCTGGGCAGATCCCAGATCCAAAAACCACCGGCCCCTGACGGGAATTTATCATTGTTGTCGAACGCATATCCCAGCATGGCTATGCTCATCTGCCGCAGATTGTTCATGCACTGCGTTCGCTTCGCCTTGTCCTTCGCTTTTGAAAGCGCAGGCAGGAGCATGGCTGCGAGGATGGCGATAATTGCGATAACCACCAGCAATTCAATGAGCGTAAAGCCGCCCGCCCGCCGCCGATCAACCTGCCGGGCAGATCGGCTGGTTCCGTCGAATGCATTCTCTCGTTCGTTCAACATAGCTTTCGCTTTCTTTGTAAGGGGAGCCGGCCTGCACCGGCCCCCCGATTCTAAACCGGTTTCCGCTGAGCTAACGCCGCAGCCGGAAGAACCGCATGTCGCCGGAAATCGCGACCGTCAGGCTGTAACCGTCGAGACCCAACGTCGGCGTTCCCAAAACGGTCTGCCAGTTCGGCGACGTCAGGCTGTCGGTCGCCTCCAGCACAAGGTTCGGATCTGCACCCCAGCTCAACGTAACCATGCCGCCTGACACACTGACCCCAAGCGCAGCACCGCTCGAATAATCCAGCATAAAGCTGCCAAACTGAACCTGCCGTTGCACCCCACCAGTGCCTGTCCAAGGTCCGGCCATCACGCCGACCTGCATCGGCCGTCCGGCAAATTGCAGCAAGCTGTAGGCTGTGTTGTTTGGAACACGGCGCCAGGCATCCGTCTCGTTCAAGCGCTTGTAGAACGTGAAGTTAGTTCCCTGAGACCGGATAATCAGCATCCAGAAGTTGGTGTCGTTGGCGTCGGGCTGCGTGTTCTGGGACACTGCGTTGTCGATGTTTCGGCGGGCATAGGTGCCAATGCCAAACTCATCGAAACGCGTGAGCGATACCCAGTATTCTCCGGCAGTGTTCGTACCATCCGCGTTCGTCACTGCGTAACCCATCGGCAGTCCGAGGATTGAATTGCTGACAGCATATCCGCGGGCCAGCAAGCCTGGTTGATTGAAGGCAGTCGCGTCAAAGGTCTCGATCTTGACCGCCGCTTGGAAATCACCTGGCACGAACTTGTAGAGGAAGAATCCTCCGACATTTCCGTTTTCCCAGCCGTCGCCCGCCGAAGTAATCGTTAAGGCGCCGTTGGTTGTAATATTTGCGTCGGCCACTGTGGTTCCGGATCCTGCAAGCGGTTCGTAGAGCGAGCCCGGAATTGGATTGTTGCCTTCGGCAGGACTATACAATCCATCCCACCCGGAGCCAGCCACGCCTGCCACAAGGTAATCCCTCGAGGTTTCGAAGCTGTCCACGAACGCCGGTGCGCGAACCGTGATTTGCGTCACGTTGGTCATGCCGCTGAACACAGTTGTGATTGGCGCTGAGCCGAGAGCGACGCCTGTGAGAACTCCGTTGAGTACTTTGATGATGTTTGTGTCGCCAGAGCTGACTGCGGCAGTAGCACTGACATTGACAGGAACGCCGTTATAACTGGCAAGCACGCTCAACTGGCCGATGCCTCCCAGCGGAATGCCGCCGGCGAGCGTCGCCTGGATTTGCTGCAGGAAGCCCGCTGGCAGGCTGCTGGAAATGCCCGGCCCATAGGTCGCCGTGCTTCCCGAACCGGCAAATGTGTAAACTGCAGCGTAATAGGTCACGCCAGGCGTGAGCCCGGTGACGGTCACTGTATTGTTGGTCGACGCGGGCGAGCTAGAAGCAAACACCACGAAGTTGCCGCTGCCGAGGCCGGTCGCAGGAGTGCCGAATGAAGCGTTCGCTACGATCGGCTGCCCTAAGCTCGGCTGCACCGAGACCGGAGCGCTGGCGCGCATCACCACGATGCTTGGAACAGGGTTGCCGCTGCCATCAGCCGCCACCCAATCCAAAGTCATCGAGAGATTCTGGTTCAGCGTAATCTCCAGGTCGCTAGCCGCAGCAGGGGAAGGCGACCCGCTGACAACGTCGGCTGCATCGAGGGTGAAGGAGCGGACTACCGCTGTGCCCGTCACGCCTGACTGTGTTTGCTGCGCGATTCCAACCTGCATTGGAGCATCATTGGTCGCGGTGGCGAGGACGATGTTGGTCACATACGTCCATTGAGTCGCGGCCGCCGTCTTCTCGTAGAAATAGAAGTTTGTGGACTGGACGCGTTGAACAAGGAGCATCGTATTCGCCGCAGCAGGGCCGGCCGCCACGAAGGTCGTGTTGCCTCCGGTCTGCGTACGGCGGACGGAAGTGGTTCCGTTCTGAATCTTCCAATAATTCACATGATTCTCGCTGGTGCCTGGCGCCGGGCCACCCGTGGTCGGATTGTAGAGGCGGGCCATGATGCCAACGGCGCTCGTTGCGAGCGTGTTCATCGTGTTGATTTCAACGATCGCCTGGAAATCTCCGGACAATCCGTTGCGGGTCCCCGGAACGATCTTGAACAGGAAGGGACCATCATTGGCTGTGCCCTGCCATGTGGATTGGGCGGATGAAACAAACAGTCCGTTTGTGCTGGTGATCTGCGAATCCATTTGCAGGCCTGTGCCCGGGCCATCGCCGCCCGGAACCGCTCCAGGCACATCGCCGAAACTTAAGTATTGGCCATCCCAGATTGTCCCGACGGCGCCATTCAACTTGAAGTCGTTGGTGGACGAGAAGTTCTCTGTCAGGACAGGAGCGTGCACAAGGATGTTGGTGCTAAGGACGAAACTTCCAAAGGTGCCAGTGATGTTGGCATTGCCAACCGAAATGCCGCTAACGACCCCTCCAATGGCTTCAGCCACTGCCAAATCGTCGGATATCCAGGCGGTGTCGACAGTTTGATCACTGGTTTCTCCAGTGCTGAAGCTGGCGATCAAACGAACGGACGTTGCACCGCCGGCCGGGATATCGCGCTGCGCGACGCGGAGGGAAGCGCCTGTGATCACGCCGGGTCCGGCAAACACATTCGTTGCAGGACTGGTCGTGTTGTAAACCGTGGACGATCCCGTTCCGCTATACTCATATACAGCGACAGTGTAGTTGCGATTATTGGCGCCCAGGTTTGAAACCGTAACGCTCGATCCAGCGCCATTGTAAACTGCATAGGTTTGTGATCCGCCAACGAGGGTGCCCGCAGTGGCGAATGCTGAATTCGCCTCGTAGGTGCGGCCATTAATCGGATTGTGCTGTATCACGCCGCCCTGCCGAACCAGCACCAGGCTGTTGTTCGCCGGATTGCCCTTAGTCCATGAGAACGTGAGCGCTCCGTTCACGTTTGTTCCGGTCGTGGTGAGGTTTGAAGGCGCGGAAGGTTGTGTGGGAAAGCTGATGTTTGGACCGCTCAGTTCGAAGTTATCGAACATGGCGTCGCGCGCTGCCGCGTTGAACGATGCCGAGGCAATGCCCACCTGAAGCGGAAGGCCATTCCAATCACTGCGCGTGAGCGTTCCACCAATCAACCCATTCGTCACCTGACTCCACGCATCAACCGAGTTGGTCTTCACGTAGAAGGTAAATGTGTTTCCGACGCGGGTGATTCGGAAGAATCGGGAGCTTGTGATTTCGGTGTTGCTTCCTGGGACATTCAATTCCTGGTTTGCACCGTTTGTGGAGATGCGGATTTGGGAATCGATATTGAACTCGTTAAAGCGCCAGAGCCGCACGGAGTTTTCCACGGCGTTAGTCGAAGTGGTGCTGAAGGGGGCGCCCGAGTTGTTTGTATGATAAGCGCGAACCATCAGTCCGGCGAAGTGAAACGCCTGGTTGTCGTAGCTCGTCCCGCCAGAAATCGTAAAGGGAACGTTTTCCACGGACATGTCAAAATCGCCATCAACCAGCTTGTAGGCGAAGAATCCGTCATTGTCGCCGCCGGACCATGAAGTACCTGACGAGCGAACGGAAAAGAAACCGCCGCCGAACTCAGTCGTGTTCGCGATCAGCGTGTTTCCAGACCCGTCGCCCGCCGCAACTGCTCCCGGAATGTCGCCGAGGCGCATATATAATCCATCCCAATTGGATTCGCCGATGATTCCGTTCCCAACATAATCGAACGGAACATCAAAAGTGTTGTTCAGCGTCGCCGCGTGAGCCGTAAGGCCTACAGCAGATGCAGCCAGCAATGACGCTGTGATTTTTCCAACGAGGTTTATCATAGAACGGTTTGGGGTTTGGGGGTTTTCCGATCCGAACAGGAAATGAGCCGATGCGCAGGACGCAGACAGCCGTGCAAAGTCGAATTCCCTTCTTTCCCGTAAAGGGCAACAGACGTCGTCAGTCTGCTTTTCGTTTTGGGCACGTTGTGACGCTAATCAAGAAGTTCAACAGAGCACATAACCCAAATCCACAGCCCCATATTGCAAATCCACGCTGGAAACTGATTCGTTGCATCCAGCGCCGTTCGAAACCCGCGCAACCAAACTGGCCGCATCACCCAACGCTGAACAAGCGATTCGAAGCGAGGGCGCTGCAGCTTCCGATACGCTTCAACTGGATCTCTGCAATCGACTGCGAACGATATCCAAGGCAGTCAGTGAGAAGCATCGGGCCTTTCTTTCAATCGCCGCGAAGCCAGCGCCATCGAGGCGGCATATCCCAAATGCACCGCCACCTATCGCAATTCATCCTGCGTACGGAAATGCATTGAATGCAGCCGCCTTCCCGGCTTATTAACGATCTGGATCCCTCGCCGGCACTTCAACGCTGCTGTGCAATCGATCCTCATTTCGCCAGCGCACAGCAACATCGCGACCCATGAAAAAAATCCTCCTCGTCGTCAGTTCGCTCGTTCTCATCCACGCGCACCGCCCGCCCGCCCACGCACAGGGCGATGGTGATCAGTTCCTCGACGGAATTGGCGAAACTGCTCTCGTCGCACGCTATTTGTTCAACGGAAGCCCCCAGGACCTTTCCCGCAACAGCCACCATGCAACGCTGAATGGTGCAACGAACGCATTCACCGATGATCCCCGGTTTGGCAGGGTCTTGTCACTAAATGGAACGAGCCATGTGAATTTGCCGGGCGATCTTCTTGATGATCACGAGAGCCTGAGCGTCACGGGCTGGCTGTTCTTGCGTTCTGCCGACCCGTGGCAACGCTTCTTCGATTTCGGACAGGACACCACACACTATTTCTTTTGCACGCCCGTTGGAGCCGGACCCGACGACGGATTTCGAGCGCGCATTACCTCGGAAGGCTGGGAATCGGAACAAGGGCCGGCCGCACCGCGCCTTTCGACAAATCAATGGATTCACATCGCCGTAACGCTCGATGCTGCACAGAAGAGGCTGAACACCTATGTCAATGGCAGGCGCGTTGCGCAATCGAGCAACGTCAATTTGAACATGGCGCAGGTGTTGAGCGAAACAGGTTCGGAAAATCATTTGTATATTGGCAGGTCGCAGTTCGACAGCGATCCCCACCTCGATGCGCGTTTGCACGATGTGCGCATCTACAGCATCGCGCTCACTGATCAGCAGGTCGCCACGATCTATTCCAACAAACTGTCAGGAGCGAGCGGCAGCACGAGCGCGTCCATCTCAGGATCTTCAACGAGCGGAGCAAAAGCGTTCATGGCCGGCATCACGAGCGTGTCGGATGTGACTGCCGAAACGACTGTCGGGCACCTGCCAAAGCTTCCCTTCACTGTTCCAGCGGCTGATGCGAATCAAACAACAGGTCTCATGGTGCGCGTCATCTGGCCATCGCCCTCGAACAACGTGCAGGTGCTTCAGCCTGGCAGCTACTCCATCACTGGCATCGTGGCGGGCACCGCATTCAAGCCTGTGGCGAAAGTGACCGTCAAACGCGGGTCCGCCGCCCCGGCACCGGCGCGAGTGCTTGAGACGTTTCCGTTGAACCGCGTCACGCTTGAACGCGACGAGCAACAACGTGAAACGCAGTTCATGAAGAATCGGAACAAGTTCATGCAGGGCCTGGCGGAATCGAATCCCGACCGTTATCTCTACATGTTCCGCGACGCATTCGGCCAGCCGCAGCCGGACGGCGCACAGGCCTTGCGCGGGTGGGACAGCCAGACGACCCGTTTGCGCGGTCATGCCACGGGCCATTACCTGACCGCCATTGCGCAGGCCTGCGCGAGCTCAGGCTACGACCCCGCGCTGCAGTCGAACTTCGTTCGCAAGATGAATTACCTGATCGATACCCTCCATGATCTTTCGAGCCGTTCCGGAATGCCGACAAACGCAGGTGCGGCTGCCGTCGCCGATCCCACGGCAGTTCCGTTCGGGCCCGGAAACACGAATTACAATTCCGACCTGAGCACCAACGGCATTCGCACTGATTACTGGAATTGGGGCAAGGGGTTCATCAGCGCGTATCCGCCGGACCAATTCATCATGCTGGAACAAGGCGCAACCTACGGAACGCGCAACACGCAAATCTGGGCGCCCTATTACACACTGCATAAAATCCTGGCGGGGCTGCTCGACTGCTATGAAGTCGGCGGCAATGAGAAGGCATTGCAGATCGCAAGGAACATGGGGCTGTGGGTTCATGCGCGCCTGAGCCAGCTGCCGGCCGCGACACGGATCAGCATGTGGAACCGCTACATCGCGGGTGAGTACGGCGGCATGAACGAAGTCATGGCGCGGCTGAATCGGCTCACGAACGATGCCCGATTCCTGGAAGGCGCGCGTCTGTTTGATAACATCAATTTCTTCTTCGGAGATTCAAACTTCACCCACGGCCTCGCGTTCAATGTCGACACGATTCGCGGCAAGCACGCCAACCAGCACATTCCGCAGATCACCGGCGCGCTTGAGACGTATCGCGGCTCAAATGATCCAAAGTATTATCGAGTTGCAGAGAACTTCTGGGACATCACGCGGCACAGTTATATGTACAGCATCGGCGGAGTCGCTGGCGCAAAGAATCCGAACAACGCGGAATGCTTCACCGCCCATCCTGACACATTGTTCGCGAACGGGTTCGCAAACGGCGGGCAGAACGAGACCTGCGCAACGTACAACCTGCTGAAGCTGAGTCGCTACCTTTTCCAGTTCGATCCAGAGGCGCGGTACATGGATTATTACGAGCAGGCCCTCTACAACCATATTCTGGCATCCGTCGCCGAGAACAATTCCGGCAACACCTATCACGTGCCGTTGAACCCGGGCGCCCGCAAACAATTCGGGAATGGAAACATGAGCGGCTACACGTGCTGCAACGGCACGGCGATCGAAAGCAGCACGAAGCTGCAGGATTCCATCTACTTCCGCAGCGCGAACAATGACGCCCTCTATGTGAACCTCTACGTGCCTTCGACACTCACGTGGTCCGAGCGCAGCGTCACGGTTCGGCAACGGACGGATTTTCCTTACGAAGATTCGGTTCGGATCGTGGTGAATGGGGAAGGCGCTTTTGACCTGCGCCTGCGAGTTCCGATGTGGGCGGCAAAAGGTTTCCACGTGAAAATCAATGGTGAGCAGCAATCCATTTCCGGGACACCCGGCACCTATCTTTCGCTGCAACGCACCTGGAAGAGCAACGACACTGTGGAAATCAGGATGCCGTTTGGGTTCCGGCTTGAGCGGCTCATGGATCAGCCAAACATCGCGAGCGTCTTTTTCGGCCCTGTTCTGCTGGCGGCTGAGGAGCCGGACGCGCGCACAACGTGGCAGCCTGTGACATTGAACGGCAGTGATCTTTCTGAATCGATCAAGGGTGATCCCGCCTCACTTCGTTTTACGATCGGTGATGCGAAGTTGAAACCGTTCTTTGAAACCTACGATCGGCATTCCGTTTACTTCGACGTGACGCTCCAGTAGGCAGCCGGCAAACCGCAGGCTTCAGCCTGCTTCACCATTAAATCGGCGCGGCGTGTGGAACTTGCACCCGCGTCCTGATGCAGCAACACCGTAAGCCGCGTGCAACGCGGCGCTCCAGGCGCGCAGACAAAAAAAGGCCGCTGTCGTCAAACAGCGGCCATCGTTTAAAAAGCAGCATCAGCGAGTCGCGTAACCGGCGATGCTCAGCGTGAGTTCGATTTCGTCCGAGACCTTGTCTTCGTTCTTTCCAGGCTGGATGTTAAAATCACTCCGCTTGATGCTGAAGCTCGATCGGATGACAAGCAGGTCGCCTTTCATGTTTGGCATGCGCGCGGCGAGTTTGTCCTTCAGGTAAGTGAGCTTTACGGGGACCGTGATTTCCTTGGTAATTCCCTTCAGCGTAAAGGTTCCCACGGCATCAGCAGTCGTGCTATCACCCTCGGTTTTCACGTTCTTCAGCGACTTGGCTTCGAACGTGATCTCCGGGTGTTTCTTCGCATCCATCCAGCCTTCACTCAGCATGTGATCACGCATCATGGCGTTTCCGACGGTCAGCGTTTCCGTCGCAACCACGATCTTCCCGGTCGTGGCAGATGGCTTGGCGGGGTCAAACGTCACTTTGCCGGAGATTCCACTGGCGCTGCCGCTGATGGTTTCCAGTGGAGCGTCCATTTTGAACGCGGCGTGATTTACGCCCTTGGGATCCTTGAAGTCGAAGGTGAGCGGCTCGGCCGACGCGGATGCGGCGGCGAGAACAAGTGAGAGAATGGTCAGGGATGTTTTCATGGATTAATCGGATTGTTATTGTGCGTTGCGTTTTTTTCGAAACAGAAATGAGACGCCGCCCAGCAGCGCCGCCGACCCCAGTGTGATCGATAGAAAATCAAGGCCGGGCACCCACTTTTTCTGCCATTGGATGTGATCGAGCCCGGTGACTTCATCAACTGTTCGGACCTGAACCTGGTTCTTGGTCCAGCCCGTGTTCGCGCCGGCAGCGGCCCACCAGGAGACCCCCGCCAGCGCGACGAGAACAGCAAGTATCCGCAAAGCGTTTTTCATGGTTCGCGCGCAGGATAGCTCAGTTAAGGTCGAAGACAAGCGCCTGCGCCGTTTGCCCGGCTGCCAACTGCAACTCGGCTTCGTCGCTTACCGCAGCACCGTCGCCTGTAACGAGACGCTTTCCGTTGAGCGCCAGTTCACCTTGTGCGACCTGCAGCCAGACATGACGCCCCGGCTTGATCAGATGTTTCACAGTATCACCCCCGCCGAGCTTGGCGACGTAGACATCGGCATCCTGATTGATCCGGATTGAACCCTCGCGTCCATCGCCTGAGGCAATCAGGTGCATGCGCCCGCTTCCGGCCGAAGCAAAGGATTGCTCAGCGTAATCCGGCTTTGCGCCCTTGCGATCCGGCCGGATCCATATCTGCAGCAGGTGCACGGGCTCGATCGGTGAATAATTTGTCTCGCTGTGCAGAATCCCGGTCCCCGCGCTGATGCGCTGCACATCGCCGGACTTCATCACCGCAGTGTTGCCCATGCTGTCGCGATGCTGCAGTGCGCCGGACAGCACGTATGTGATGATTTCCATGTCGCGATGCGGGTGCATGTCAAAGCCGCCGCCGCCAGCAACCACGTCGTCGTTGATGACTCGCAGGGTGCGAAATCCCATCCACTTGGGGTCATGGTAATCGGCAAACGAAAACGAGTAGTGCGTGTTCAACCAGCCATGATCAGCATGGCCGCGTTCTTTGCTCTTCCGGATCGTCATCATAGTATTTCCTTTTCAGTCTTCGAGTTATGTCCGTTCACAATCTGCAATGCGAGGATCGTGCCAACCTCCCATTCGAGCGTTATTCATTTGTTTCCGTCCATTTCGCGCTAAAAAGGGCGCCAGTCAGCAACGCGTTTGCGTTTTTCAACGCGCTCGCGTTGTTGTTAACGCACAAATGCGTTGCAGTTTCACTGGCCGGCTGCATGTTGTGCGCGTGCCCGCAAAACCGGCAACAACGGATGGCGACACCACGCTCCTGACGCGCGGCGAAGTTGAGAACCTTCGCCGCGGCAACGCCTTGTGGGCGGGCAATCGCGGGGAACGCGAGGAGTTCTTTCGCACGATCCTGGAAAGCCTCGCCGAAGGCTTGCTGATTACCGACGACAGAAGCCGGATTCTTTACGTCAACCGCCAACTCGCTGAAATAACGGGTTATACGAAGGACGAGTTGATCGGGCGCACGAGCTTTGAACTGCTGCTCGATCCGCAAGACTGGCCAGCGCAGAAGCGGCGGCTCAGCGAGCGCCTTTCGGGCAAGAGCGAGGTCTACGAACACCAGTTAATTCGCAAGGATGGCGAACGCCATTGGGTCAGGGTCTGTGCCACGCCGTATTTCGACAGCCGCTGCAAAATCATCGGCACCATCGGATCTGTCACGTGCATCGAGCGGACCAAGTCGCTCGAGCGGGACAATGAAGTCCTGCTCGACGAATTGCGGGCCACTTCGAATTTCGGAAGCATCATTGGCCGCAGCCCGTCGCTTGCGAAGGTCCTTGAGCAGATCAAAGTGGTTGCTCCGACCCAGGCGAACGTGCTGATTCTCGGCGAGTCTGGAACAGGCAAGGAACTTGTCGCGCGCGCGATTCACGAGAACAGCGATCGCCGCGCCCGTCCACTCGTCCGTGTGAATTGCGCGAGCATTCCGAAGGAACTTTTTGAGAGCGAGTTCTTCGGGCATGTCCGCGGCGCGTTCACAGGCGCGATCAAGGACCGCGTCGGACGATTTGAACTCGCGGATGGCGGCACCCTGTTTCTGGATGAAGTCGGCGAGATTCCGCTGGATCTGCAGGCGAAGCTGCTGCGTGTGCTTCAGGAGGGACAGTTTGAAAAGCTTGGCGAGGACAGGACGCGATCGGTGAACGTGCGTGTCATTGCGGCGACCAACCGCGATCTCCTGGCCGAGGCGCGAGCGGGACGTTTTCGCCAGGACCTTTATTTCCGCCTCAGCGTGTTCCCCGTCGAGGTCCCTCCCTTGCGCGAGCGGGTAGAAGACATTGCGCCGCTCGCCGAATTCTTTGTTCAACAATCGTCGGAGCGCCTTCGCACGGATGCTCCGCGGCTCACACGCGAGCAGGTTCGGCAGTTGGAGGATTACGATTGGCCCGGCAATGTGCGCGAACTGCAAAACGTCATCGAGCGCGCCACGATCCTGTTTGCAAGCCGCGGTCGGATGGAATTCGGGCTTCAGCAGAATTCCGGGCCGGCGTCGCGGACTCGGGGTCGTGGTCGCGAAGGCATTCATCAGGAGGCGCTGCCCGCGCTCAAGGACCAGGAGGAACAACTCATTCTGCAGGCGCTGGAGAAAACGAACTGGAAAATTTATGGCAATGATGGCGCGGCTGCGCTGCTGGGAATGAAGCCGACGACATTGTCGTCGCGCGTGCAACGGCACGGGTTGAAACGGGATCCGCGGAAAGGCCGGCCCTAGAAGCACAATGGCGGGCCACCTGAAGAACCTGGATTACCGCATAGTGCAACAATGCATGCACTGCGGGCTCTGCCTTCCCACCTGCCCCACCTACGACGCCACCCATGTTGAGCGGAACAGCCCGCGCGGGCGGATCGCCCTGATGCGCGCGATTGCAGACGGGCAACTGGAGGCGACGCGCACTTTCTGCGAAGAAATGTATTTTTGCCTGGGATGCCTCGCCTGTCAGACGGCGTGTCCCGCTGGCGTGAACTACGCCGAACTCTTTGAACGCGCCCGGGCGGACGTGGAACAAAGTGGCGCCCTGGATTCGGCGAAGCGGAGCGCGATCCGGCGCGTCGCCCTCGATTGGTTGTTCTCCGATCTGCGCCGACTCCGAATGTTAGGGCGCGGATTGCGGCTGTATCAACGCTCAGGCATGCAGCGGCTGGTTCGACGGAGCGGGGCATTGAAGCTTTTGCCAAAACGATTGCAGGCGCTGGAATCGCAAACACCCGCGATCCAGCCTGAATTTTCCGCTGAACGAATTCGAGAAGTGACTCCCGCTGCGGGCACGCGGCGGTTCCGCGTCGCGATGCTCACGGGGTGCGCGCAGGATTTGATCTACAGCGATGTGAACCGGGACACCGTGGAAGTGCTGGCGCGCAACGGTTGCGAAGTCATTTCGCACGCGCAACAGCATTGCTGCGGTTCGATCTTCGCGCATAACGGAGAACTGGAAGCCGCGCAGCGCTTGGCGCGCCGCAACCTGGATCAGTTTCCGCCGGCCGATTTCGACGCCATCATCAGCAACGCGGGTGGATGCGGTTCACACCTGAAACACTTCAGCCGATTGCTCGCCGGCGATCCGCATTATCTCGCGCGGGCGGAAGCTTGGGATCGCAAGGTGCGGGACGTCCACGAATGGCTCGTCGAGATCGGGTTCGAGCCGGTTCGCCCCGCAATGCGCGATGAACCCGTGACGGTGACCTATCACGAGTCCTGCCATCTTTGTCACGGCCAGAAAATCACGATGCAGCCGCGCCAGATTCTTTCAAGTCTCCCGGGCGTTCGACTCATTGAATTGACTGAGAGCTCCTGGTGTTGCGGCAGCGCGGGTATCTATAATTTGATCCAGCCCGAAATGGCTGGGCAGCTGCTCCAGCGCAAGCTCGACCACATTGTTTCAACGGGCGCCCATACTGTCGCCACAGCCAATCCGGGCTGCCTTCTCCAGTTGGAGAACGGCGCCAGGGAGCGCGGCATTCGCTTGCGCATCGTTCACCCCATCACCCTGCTCGCCGAGGCATATCGAAACAGCTCCCGAACCTAGGGCCGTGCGAGGTTTTTCAAGCGGCTTAAAAAGGCCCTCCGTTTTTCCCAATTGCAATTCTGGTTTGCGGACTAGATTGCTGCATGAGCGTAACATTCCGGATTGAAAAGGATTCCATGGGGGAGATGCGAGTCCCGGCGGATGCCTATTACGCCGCACAGACTGCGCGTGCAGCGGAAAACTTCCCGATCAGCGGCTGGCGCATGCCGCGCACGATGATTCGCGCTCTCGGATTGATCAAGAAGCATGCGGCCGCTGCAAACCTGCAACTGGACGGCCTGCCCGAGGACATCACCCGCGCCATCCAGGCGGCTGCGCAGGAGGTCATCGATGGCAAATGGGATCACCAGTTCGTGGTCGACATTTTTCAGACGGGTTCGGGGACTTCCACAAACATGAACGCCAACGAAGTCATCGCGAATCGCGCAATCGAACTTCGCGGCGGAAGGCGGGGCGACGGTTCGATTCACGCGAACGATCACGTGAATCGAGGACAATCCAGCAACGACGTAATACCCACCGCGATCCACATCGCTGCGCTCGGTGCCATTTCGCAGCAGCTGATCCCTGCACTGGGCGGATTGCACCATGCCTTGACCGCGAAAGCGCAGGAATTCGATGACGTTCTCAAGATCGGCCGAACCCACCTGCAGGACGCCACGCCGATTCGGCTCGGCCAGGAATTCAGCGGATTTGCAGCGCAAGTTCTCGCGAACATGGAGCATGTTCGCCAGGTGTCGCAGAATCTTGGCAACCTCGCGCTTGGCGGCACCGCAGTCGGAACGGGAATCAATTCGCATCCAGAATTCGCACAACGCACAATCGCAGGCATTGCCCGGGAAACCGGCCTTGAACTCCGGGAAGCCCGAAATCATTTCGCGGCGCAATCCAGCATCGATGCTGTGGTGCAAACGAGCGGTGCGCTTCGTGCCCTCGCGACCATGCTCATCAAAATTGCCAACGACCTGCGCTGGCTGGGATCGGGTCCGCGTTGCGGGCTGGGCGAGTTGAAGCTCCCCGCGACGCAGCCGGGATCGTCGATCATGCCGGGCAAGGTGAATCCCGTGATGTGCGAAATGATGATTCAGGTGGGGGCTCAGGTGATTGGGCACGACGCGACGATTGGATTTGCCGCAACGTTCGGGAATTTTGAATTGAACACGATGCTGCCGGTTTCAGCGCACAATCTGTTGTCGTCGACCGAGCTCCTGACAAACGCAACGAAGGTCTTCACGACGCGCTGCGTGGCGGGGATTGAAGCGGATCGCGAACGTTGCGAATCCAACATTGAACAGAGCCTCGCCATGTGCACCGTGCTGGTCCCGGAGATCGGATACGACGCCGCGGCGAAAATTGCCAAGCAGGCATATCAGAGCGGACGCACGGTTCGGGAAGTTGCTGCTGAAGCGAGCGCGCTCGACAAGGCAACGCTTGACCGTTTGTTGGATCCGCGAAGCCAGACAGAACGCGGGTAAGAGCGCGCGCACGTTTTCACGTCGCAGTTTCAAACGCGCAGGAAAAGCTGGCGGCGATACATCCAAAAGAGCACCAGCCATAACACGAGCAGAACAAGGCTCCCGCGCAGGAGAGGTTCGTATGCGCTGCCGATCACTCCAAACACCTGCGGACCGAAATGCGTGACGAGCGTCGAGACAATGAAGCCGGGGAAGAGGTGAGCTATGACATACGCCGCAATTGAATTCATTCCAATCACGACGAGAACAAACGCCCAGCGGCGAAATCCCCGAACATCAATGACATAATACAGCGCCGCGAGAATCAGCAGGCACCAACCCCCGCTGAAGAGCGTCCAGCTCGGCGTCCAGATGCGCTTGACCACGGGGCAAATGCCCGTCGCACCGAGCAAGATTCCCAGCAGCAGGGTTGCGGCGCCCGTGACAAGCAGCCATCGGATTTTATCCCCGGATGCCCGCGCACCACGCAGAACCGCACCTGCAAGCAACCCGAAAATCATTGTTCCCAAGGTTGGAATGAAGCTGAGCGTTGCGTAACCGCCCGCATTGGCGATAAAAGGTTGTTCCCTGGGAAAAAGGTTCAGGAACCATGTGTCGAACGCCCACGCGAGGTTTGTGTTTTTTGCCCAATGGGCAGAGAAGCCAGAAATAGGCCTGCCTGCGTCCTCCTGTGGCACGGGATACAAGGCGAAGGCCAGCCAATAGGCGATTAGAACAAACGCCAGTGAGCTCCATTGCACGCGGCGCGATTGGAACCCCAGCAAATACAGCAGCGGATAGCCAAGGCCGATTTGCGTCAGGGTGTCTTCAAAGGTCCAATTCGTTTGCGGCTGGCCAACCGACCTCAGGAGGATTCCCAGAAAGACGAGCATCACCGCCCGCCAGCAGGCATGTGCCGTTCGCTGCCATTGCGGCTGGCCGATGTGTGAGCGGCGGGCAAGCGAGAAAGGAAGCGCGACTCCTACCAAAAAGGTGAATGAAGGCTGGATCAAATCGTGCAATGAACATCCGATCCATTCGACGTGCGATTGGTGATAACAGAGGATCCGCCAAAACGCATTGCCAGGAACATTTGTCGAAACGCTGCAGAACTCCAGAACCTCAGCCATCATCAGCAACATCACGGCTCCGCGATAGGCATCCAATGACCCAACACGAACTGCGGCCAAAGCTGGAGTTCCCGCTGCGGCAAGGCTGCCCTGTTTCGGTGCAAGCGGGACGACGGAAGACATACGCGCGCGGGCTGCGGCAGGCCTATTGGAGCGTCAGTTTCAAGCGAAGAAATCCAGTCGCTTCGGGACTGGTGTAGCTGGCTCTCAGTGACGTGGGCGCGTTTTCGAGGACGGTGACCGCGTCTGCCGACCACGCCGGCGGTTGCAGCACAGGCGAACTCTGCACCTCGTATTGGACATCCTTCACGCCCGGTCCTTTGAATACCGAAAGGATCAACGTCGCGTTGGTATAACTGAAGTTCAAGTAAGCGGTGTTTTCGGCAACGGTGGGATTCAATCCGACTGCGTATTCCAAAAGGTTCACGCGTCCGTCAAGATCCGGGTCTGCCTCAGGCAAGCCATTGACGGGGTTCGAAGGGAAATGCCGCGCGTTCCAGCGCTCGTAGGTTTCCGCAATCGAAGAGAACTCGAGCACCGGCACTTCTGATCCGGCGGGTGCCGCGTTGGTAGCGCTGTGATTGATGATGATTGTATGGTGCAGCCGATGATAGCCGGTTGCAGGTTCCCATACCGAACCCAGCACTGCGCCTGCGCTGGACAACGCGTTCGAGTTCGCCAGCCGAATCGCATAGGGAACCGAGTCATACAATGACGGCGCGGGGTCTGGCAGGTTCAACAGCAGCTCGTATTCGCCCGTGGGAATATCCGATGGCAATGCCAATTCCGCATGTATCACGTGGTTGCTCCCGGGAAGCCATCGGCGCGGGTCGGCGTTGCGAGACAGTGCGGCAAAATATTTCTGATCGCCTTGCGCGTTGCGCAGGATCAACTCGAGACCGCGAGGATTGTAGGGCGCCGCGAATCCGATGTTGCGAAGTGTCAGGGTCAAAGGCATCACCTGCCCTGGTTGCGCCTCGTTGCGAAATATTCCCGAAATTAATTCGATGCGATAACCCAGGCGCCGCTTGATGTCATCGATACAACCGTGCTGCACCCACTTGTTGTTCACATTGGCATTGTAGCCCTGGTGCAAATACGAGTAGTGAAACAACGCCATGTCGGGATCGGCGTTTCCGCCAGCGGATTCACAATCGTCGGTCGGCGGGTTCAGCATGCAGGTTTCGCCACCGACAGGCGTGTAGCGCGAATCCTGGGCGGTGTAGTTGCGAAGGTTGATGACATCCTGCCCCGAAGTTCCACTGCCGACATCATAATCGGCAAACGTGCCGGCGTCGGTTGAATCGGCGAGGAAGCAATCGTTGTGAAATCCGATGCGCGAAGCGTCGCTGCCGCTGAAAGCCTGGAGAGCGGTCAATCCAGCGGCTCCCGTGATCGCGGTGGGGCCATGCACAAACTTCTGCTTCATTTGCGGCGTGCGAGCCTGCACGGCGCGTTCGACTGGCACCGCCGCCAGCAGCGCCCCAAGCACCTCGGAACGGTCCCTCCAGTTTTGCGCGGTAGCCTGGCCATTCGTGTAGAAGACGTCGGTGAAATAACCTTCGCCCCACGCCGCAATGAATCCCTGCTGCACCACGGCAATGACGTCGCTGTTCTTCTTCAACACGGGCGCCAGTTGCGCGATGTGCTCGAGAATTCGTGCCTTGCTCGGTTCGTTGAACGGGCGTGTTTGATCCTGGTTGTAGGCGAAGCGGACGATTGCCTTCACGCCCTGCGCACGGATGGAATTGAAGTCCGCCTGAATCAACGCCAGGTAGTTCGAGCTGATTGGCGCGTTCACAAAGGTGTCGAGATAGAATAACCGCAGGAGCAGCGTGATCTTTGCGTTGTAGGTGTTGCCCGGCGAATTCCTGCCGTTGATGCGATACGACGCAAGGTTGGACGGAACCGAACTGGGCGAGCTCGCGTGATTTTCGGCCTGAATGTAAAAACCCCGTTCCGGATTCGCGATGTCCTCATTCGATGCGGAGTAGGTGTTCGTCGTAAAACCTTCTGCAAAGGTGACGTTCGTGACCGCGGCAAACGTGTAAGCCAGGCCTCCTGCAGTGGACGGCGCCCATTCGGCGCTGACGAATCCCGCTGTTTCGGATTCGAGAACGATCGCGATGGCGGGATGTGTGAACACGGGCGCACCGCCGGAAGCGTACGAGGCGTGGCGCGAAATGCGTGCTTCGAACTCGGTGCCCGGTTCACCGGGCGCTGCAGCCCAGTTCAGACCGTGGATCGCACCTTCGTTAAAACCCCCATTTTTCTGCTGATACCCTCCGCCCGCTTGAACGAGCAACTCGGATCCAACCAGGCCATTGGCGCTGAATCCCGTCGCCGGATTCTGATCGGCATCGACAAAGAGGTTCTGCAACGGAGTGAACGGATTCGCGGGTTCCCGAATGGTGAACTTCAGGTAGAGGTAATCGTCGTCGTTCGCGAGATGAATGGTTTCGTAATCGACCGCATTGGTAACACTCAGCATCTGGCTGTGCGCCAGCGGCACCCCTGCCCAATCGTCGAATGCTCCATCGATGGTGATGTGTTTGAATGTCCCCGCGTGAGCGGCGAGAGCGTGAATGCATGCGCACACGGCGAGACGCCGGCAGAGGCGGGAAAGAGAATGGGATGCGTTCATACGTGCGGCTTCCTTCGAGGTTGCGGGTCTACTTGCGGTGGCGAAAAAAATGGACGGTGGCATCGAGGCCCTCCTGAAAGTTGCCTGAGGGCTTGAACCCCGCGTCGCGAAGTTTGTCGACCGCGGCGAGCGAATGCCTGACATCACCAGCACGCTCCGGCGTGTACTCCAGTTTCGAATGGGAGCCCGACACGCGGCAGATCGTCGCGGCGAGCTCGTTGATGGTGATGCGTTCGCCGTAACCGACATTGAACACGCCCGTCGCCTGCGACTCCGTTCCAAAAAAGGCATTGGCCGCAGCAACGTCCTTCACATAGACAAAATCCCGCGTCTGCCCGCCATCGCCGTGAATGGTGATCGGCTCATTCTTTACAGCGCGATCTATGAAGATCGGGACCGCTGCCGCGTATTGGCTTTTTGGATCCTGCCTGGGGCCAAACACATTGAAATAGCGCAGGCACGCCGTGGCGAGCCGGCCTTCAGCCGTGAACATGCGGCAATAGAATTCACCATCGAGCTTCGTTATTGCGTAAGGGCTCTTCGGCTCCGGCAGCATCGTTTCCAGTTTCGGCGTGACCGGATTGTCGCCGTAGATCGCCGCCGAACTGCTGAGCACCAGCTTCCTGACCTTCGCCCGCTCGGCCTCCTCCAGGACAATCACCGTTCCAGTCGTGTTGATTTCATTGCACTCGATCGGCTTGTGCATTGATTCCGGGACGCTGACCATCGCCGCCAGGTGGAAAACAAAATCCACCTGCTGCATGGCAGCGCGCACCGCGTTGCGATCGCAGATCGAGCCTTCGATGAACTCGTGATCCAATCCCGCAAGATTGTGCCGGTTGCCGGATCGAAGGTTGTCGAGCACGCGAACCTCCGCCCTGCGCTGAAAATGCTCGACGATATGGCTGCCGATAAAGCCCGAGCCGCCAGTGACGAGAACTCTCATTGCAGGTGCTCCACGAGTTGGTTCATCTGCTCCTCCTGCTGCTCGATGGATTCGACCAGCTTGAACTGGGTTCGGCAGCGATCCAGGTTGTGTCCATTGCGATGCACTTTGAAATAGGTGTCGCCTGCAAGATAATCCGTCAGAAAGCGGATGCCGATTTCAAACGTGATCAACCGTCCTGAAAACGCAAGCAGCCGCTTTTCGTCGGCGGTCAGAAAATCCCCTGCGGATTCGAGGTATCCTCGGATGAGGGCTTCATACATCGGAAACTGCATGGTGACGCGCGACAGATCCAGCTCGTCTTCCTTCGCGGGGCTGGTTGTGGTTCGGACCATGTCGCCAAAGTCATACAACGCCAGGCCGGGCATGAGCGTGTCGAGATCAACAACGCAAATCCCTTCGCCAGTTTCTTCGTCGAGCATCACGTTGTTGAACTTGGTGTCATTGTGCGTCACGCGCTCGGGCAGCCCTGCATTGATCAGGCCGCCAACGATGCCAGCCCTGTTCAACGCGAATTCAATTTCCGCCGCTGCGGATGCGGCGCGGTTCGCAGCATCGTTTTCAATGGCCGCCTGAAGCGCTTTGAATCGCTTGGGTGTGTGATGGAAATCCGGGATGGTGTTGTTCAATGGCGGCGCGGGCAGATCAGCCAGCAGCTTTTGAAACTGCCCGTACGCCTTTGCAGCTTCATAAGCCTGACTTGGGGAATTCACGGCATCGTAGGAACGCGCGTTCTCGATGAAGAGATACGCACGCCAGAAATTCCCATGTTCATCCTGATTGAAAACGCGGCCGTCACGCGCGGGAATCAGCGTCAGCACACGACGGCTGCTATCGGGCGCGCCCGCAAGCTTCGCCGCAAGATGCGCCGTCACCCGCTGGATGTTTTCCATCACCGCGGGTGGGTTGCTGAAGATGCGATGATTGATGCGTTGAACGATGTAGCGGGTCGGATTGCCAGCCACATTGAAAACGACGCAATAGGTGTCGTTGATATGGCCGCTCCCGTAGGCTTCCGCGGACCGGAATTCGCCGAAAATCTGGAACGCCGCTGTCACGGCCCGAATGTCGTGGTTCGCAGTCACTGCCAAAGCCTTTCCGGATAGTGGCCGTCCCGGACCAGTTGCCGGATTCCCTGTTCGACGTGCGGGCGATCCTCGCGATAGGTGACGCCAAACCATTGGGCATTGGTCCGGAGGACTTTCACGCGTTTGCGTCCGTTCTGGACAAGGCTGTTGATCAGGCCGGGAATGTAGAATTCCGATTTTTGTTCGTGCCCGTGCTCTTCAAGGAACTTCTGGAAGTGCTCGCGCAATTCGCAAAACAAATCGGACTGGAATCCCCACATGTTCATCGAAACCAGTTCGTCACCCGTGAGCACCTGCGCGCCGCCCGAGGCATCGCGATACCGGGCGCGATTTCCATCCTTCTCAATGCCGACCACCTCCCGGACATCCTGAAGCTCGCCGCCAGCCGATTGGCAGACTCCGCGTGCAACACTGCCAAATTCCGACAACGTGTTCCGCAGAACAAATGCAACCATGGCGTAATCGGGATTGGACGGATTCAAATGATCGGCGAGCAGGCGGAACGATTCCGTCCCGTAAAAGTCATCGGCGTTGATCACTCCAAAAGGCCCCCTGATGACGTCGGCGCCCATCAGAATGGCGTGTCCCGTTCCCCAGGGCTTTTGCCGGCCCTCGGGGACAGTGAAGCCGGGTGGAAGGGAGGTCAGCTCCTGGTAAACGTAATCGACCGAAATAAACGGTTCAAAGCGGCTTCCGATCCTTTCCCGAAACGCCGCTTCGATGTCCCGGCGGATCACAAAAACGAGATGGTCAAACCCGGCGCGGATCGCGTCGTGCACCGAGTAATCGATGATCGTTTCACCCGAAGGCCCGACTGGATCAATCTGTTTGAGGCCGCCGTAGCGGCTGCCCATTCCAGCGGCCAGCACCAGTAATGTCTTATGCATCAATTTGAAAACGGAGAGCGGGCTCAAACGCGAGAAATCCCCATTCGCGCTGCCGATGAAAATCAGGGTGCAGATGCGGCGATGTGCACGAGATCACGGGTTGGGGAATACCGCGCGTGTAATCGTAACGCGCAAATGAAAATCGCCAGCGGGCAAGTTCGAGCGATGCGTCGTGGCCGCTCACAATGCGCGAAGGCACTTCGGCATACACCTGCCAGCCATTGCCCGAAACCCAGGTTTGGGAATGAAAGGCCGCGTCCCGCAAGAGGACCGGCGTGAGGTCGCGAGTCCGCCGCGCGTTCTCGATCGCGGCAACATCGGGATAACGCAACTGGAGGCGATGATTGTTCGGCGTCACATGAAGCTCGACATAGCTCTCGTGCGCATCCGCCCCCAGAAACATCTCAAAAACATCGCCGATCTCCCAAGTGCGCTGGTTCAGCTGCGTTGCATTGCTGAAGACATCTTCATCCTGCAACTCAGCGAACAGGTGAAGGGACGTGTTGCGCCATCCCAGTTGAACGTATGCAGGCGCAAACCGGGGTTCCTCCCTGGCAAGCCACGCCTGGCGCAATCCGCAACGCGGCGCCGTGGCAAAGGCGCGGCGGACTTCCGAAAGCTGCGATGCATCGAACGGCGGAATTTCCGGGCAGTGTATTTTAGGGAGTGGTTCCGCTGCAGGTTCATTGACAGGTCTGACAGTTTGCATGCGTGCTCCTAAACCTGCTGCCACTCCGGCTTGTTTTCATAAACCCAGCGATAATATTCCGCCCGCTTGAGTTTTCCTGCGGCCGCTGAATCCACGCACAACTTCGCATTCACGTGCATCTGGAGAATGGACGCGGGATTCAGCGCTGTCAGCGGGCCTTCGACCGCGGCGGCGACGGCCCTCGCCTTCCTTGCGCCAAACGCCAGCAGGAGGCATTGACGCGCCTCCATGATTGTTCCCAGCCCCATGGTGATTACGTGTTGTGGAACATTCTCCGCCCCATCGAAATACTTCGCGTTGTCCCGGCGGGTTCCACGCGTAAGCGTTTTGATCCGCGTGCGTGAAGCCAGCGACGAGGTGGGTTCGTTGAACCCGATGTGGCCATCCGTGCCAATCCCGAGCACCTGAAGGTCAATGCCTCCCGCCTTCGCAATCTTCCGTTCATAATCGGCACAAAACAGCGGAATGTCCGCAGCCTGGCCGTCCGGGATGTGCACGTTCCTGCGGGAAATATTCACGTGCTGAAACAAGTTTTCCCACATGAAACTGTGATAGGACTGGGAATGATCGGGAGCCAATCCGACATATTCGTCGAGGTTGAACGTCGTCACCCTGCGCCAGTCGAGCTTCATTTCGGCGAGGGCGCGATAGAGCAGCAATGGCGTGCTTCCTGTCGCCAAACCCAAAACGGCGTTGGGTTTCGAACGAATGCAGCGCGCAACGATCCGCGCAGCCACTTCGGTGGCGGCGGCCGCATCGCGTTGAATGATGATTTCCATTTTTCTTCAGCCGCGGCCGAGCCGCCGATTCAAATTTTCCCGGACACCGGACTCGAACCTTTGGATGAATTTGCAGGCATATTCCGTGATATCGAGCGTCGTGTCCTGCACCAGCGGCGTGAGATCCATTCCGAAAATCACCTGCGATGCGCAGTCGGTGGCGTGCGGCTGATGGAAGGTCGCGTTTGCGGCGCGCCGCCCCATGGCAGCCAGGTCGTAACGCTTACCGCCTGCGATCTGTGAATGGAAGACCGCGTTCAACTCAGCAGCAAGGGCGTCATGTCCGCTGACGTCCATCACCACTTTGCTTTCGTCGGGAAGCCAGTCCAGATTCCGCCACACTTCGCAGCCCCAGACTCGTCGCGGCCGCTCGGATGCGGGAAGTTCGCGAAGGGCTTGAATCGCTGCGACCGCAACACCGATGTGCGTGTCATGCTTGTCCGCCAGGTTGTGGGTGTAAACAACTTCGGGAGTCGTCGCGGCGAGAATGGTTTTCAGATCCTCGCGCAATCGATCGTCGTTCGGACTTTTCACCACGCTGCTGGAATGCCCCAATTGAATCATCACGCCGTAACGTCCCTTTTCAGCAGCCGCGTTCTGTTCCCGTATCCTGGCCTCCATCATCTGCTCATCGGTGAAGGCGGCGAAAGGACCCGTTCGCGCGCTGCCAGAGCCATTCGTGCATGTGACACCGCCAAACCATTTGTCGTTCTCCGCGAAGCACTCCGTGATTCCATGAAACGCCATGAACTCGAGATCGTCCTGGTGAGCGCCAATCCCGAGGTGAGTGATGCGCCTCAACGCATCGTGCAGCGGGCATTTGTCGGGCACGAACACGCCCGCGTTCGACTGGTGCAACTTCATAGTCAAGTCGTCTGCGTCATCCGCGCTATGCCAAGCGGCTGCATCGTCCGCCATAGGCCTCGCGTGAAATCAGGGATGCTGACCGGCGCGCTCCCGGAGGCGACCGAGCGCGTCGATATTTCCATGATACTGCTCCAAGCCGCAGCATCGTAGACAACGCTGTCGGGCGTGACCCCGCGTCGAAGGGTGTCCATCACGCGCCAGTTCATTACGAAATCCATTCCGCCATGACCGCCGCCGCGCGCACGCTCCTCCAGTTGCTTCCACAGCGGATGCGTGAATTTGTCGCGCATGAGTTTCAGGTCGGCATCGTTGAGCCAATCATGGGATCCCCGCGCGCCCAGCC
Source organism: Verrucomicrobiia bacterium (assembly GCA_035629175.1). Taxonomy (NCBI): domain Bacteria; kingdom Pseudomonadati; phylum Verrucomicrobiota; class Verrucomicrobiia; species Verrucomicrobiia bacterium. The sequence goes on from DASPIL010000060.1 coordinate 31,166, forward strand.
CATGAATCCCTGGGTCGTTGATCGACAGCCGCGCCGGGTAGTCGAAGAACGCGCCGCCGCTGCCGCACATCGCGTTGATCCGGTTGTACGGCCGCGGCGTGACAACATCATGCTGCACCATGATCGTGCGGCCGAGTTCCGTCTTGATGAGCGACGTGTTCATGTCGCCGCAGATATATTTTTCGCCCGCGTGCCTGCCGTTGTTGGGCTGGCGTTCGTCGCGGTATTTTGTCAGCGACACCTCGGGCGAACTCATTGACACGAGAAACTTGAATTGATCCCCGCGCCCGATTCCCAGCGTCTGGGCAACGGGACCAAGGCCGTGCGTTGGGTACAGGTTTCCATCCTGCCGCGAGTGATACGCTCGGCGCCATTCGCCTTCGCCGTTCAAGTCGAAGAGAACGGTGCGAAGATCGTGGATGTAGGCGCACTCCGCGTGATTCAATTCCCCCAGGACGCCTTCCCGCGCGAGGTTCAGGACAAACAGTTCATTCTCTCCGTAGCAGCAATTCTCCAGCATGATGCAATGGCGCTGAGTCCGCTCGCTGGTGTCCACCAGCGTCCAGCATTCCGCCACGCTTTCCGCAGCCGAGACCTCGAGCAATGCATGCTTCCCCTGCTCCATCGCACGCACAGCCATCGGCACATGCCACTTCCAGGGTGTCGCAATGTAAACAGCGTCGATGTCATCGCGGTCGACCATTTTCTCCCAGATTTCTTCGGTCCCGCTGTAAACCTCGGGACGCTTGCGGCGCTTCTTCTCACACGCATCTGCCCCGGCCTTCGCCCGATCGTCGCGCCAATCGCACACAGCCACTACCTCGACGAAATCCATGTTCAGACAATCGTTGAGATGTGTCATGCCGCGATGAAGGCCGATGACTCCGACCCGCACGCGTTCCAGTGGCGGCGTGGTGAGATCATGAACAGGCTTGTTTCCGGCGGGCCTGCGCGGTGAGGCCGGAGATTTGCCCGATGCCATGACATCCTGGCCAGGTGTCGAACATCCCGACAATCCCGTCATGGAAGCGCCCAACCCCGCGAGGGTTGAAGCCTTGAGAAAATGGCGCCGTGAAAAGTTGGAGTCGTTCATACAGGAATGCTTTCAGCGTTTGCCCTGAAAATGTTCTTCAATTTCTTCAAGCGTCTTCCCCTTCGTTTCCGGCAGAAAGAACGCGGCGGTGATGAAATAAACCACCGTGCACCCTGCGAAGAGGAAAAACAGCGTGGAGTAGCCATACCGCCCGACCGTCGGCAAAAAGGTCGCGGCGATGATTGTGGAAACCGCCTGGTTGATCAGGAGCGCGATGCTCATGCCATTCGAGCGAATCCGGGTTGGCATCAATTCCGACAACGCCAGCCAGACGCAAACGCCTGGACCGATTGCGAAGAATGCCATGAAGACAAAGAGAAACCCAGCCACGAGCCATCCGCTTTGTTCGGTGGGGACTGGCGTGATCAGGGCGTTCTCAATTCGGAGCGGCGCGGTTTGCGCTGCTTCGACGTCGGCGAAAGGATTCGAGAAGAACGCCACCACGCGGTTGTTCGGCACGCAGTTCTCGCGCCTGATTTCGATTGGCTTCGCCAGCGCGTCGTCGGAACGCACAACACTCGTCGCGGCACGGAAATCACCATAGGAATAAATGACGATCAGTGAGGCTGGCGTTTTAACGGCCTTCTCCCCTCCAATGCGCGAGAGCAATTCCTGATCGAACGCCAGGGTGAGCGTCTGTTGGGTCGAGACCTGCGACTGCACAATGTCGCGGGCATCGACACGCTGCTTCTCCGTGCGGTGAAACATCATGCCTGCGCAAATCAGCGACACAATGATTCCCGCGCTGCCCAGAGACAGGAGAAATTTTCTGCCTTTGCGATCGACAAGGATGACGCCAACGATCGTCAGCAGAAAATTGACAGTGGTGAGAATGACATAACCGAGGTGTGCCTGGCGGTCGTCAAGGCCCGCCTGCAGGAGAATCGTGGCATTGTAGCCAATGATTGAATTGACGCCCGTGGCCTGGTTGCAGGCGAGGATCACGCACGCGAGCACGAATGGAATCACGTATTTCCGGCGCAACAATGACTCGCGAATACGTTCGCCCGTGGTTGATGTGCTGGCCCGTTCGGATGCAATCGCTTCCTCCATTTCACGGAGTTCGACGTCGACCTGGGCAGCGGAGCGCGATCGCGACAACGCTGCGCGAGCGGCGTCAAGCCGGCCGCGCCGATAAAGCCAGCGCGGAGATTCAGCAACCATCAGGCTGCCCGCGACAAATAAAATCCCGGGGGGCAGCGAAACCCAGAAGATGCTGCGCCACGCTTTGTCCTTGAACGCGAAAAGCCTGTCCGGATCCCCGAGCTTCGCGACTTCTTCAACCTGGTGGCTGTAGTAAAAACCGATGATTGCCGCCGCGACAATGCCCAGCGTCAGCAGCCACTGGAAGATCCCCGTTCCCTTGCCCCGGTTGGCTGCGCCAAGGCATTCAGCGAGATACAACGGAATGACCACGCCGATCAGGCCCGCGCTGATTCCCTGCAACAATCGTCCAAACACAAGCGGGCCATATCCATCGGCGAGCGCGATCATTGGGATGCTGATGACGAACAGAATGCCGCTCGCAGCCATCACCTTCTTGCGCCCGAGAAGGTCGGCGAGCGCGCCCGCGAACAAGGTGGAAATCACGCTGCCCAGCAGCACCGCGGCAACGATGAACGACAACTGTCCCGCGCTGAGCCCCGAAGTTGCCTCCAGGTAAGGCAGCGCGCCTGAGATGATTCCAACATCGACGCCGTAGAGAAGCCCGCCGAGCCCGGCAACGAGCAGGAGGAAGCGATTGTAACCCTTCTTGTCGTCGGCGCTGGGGTGATCAGTCATCGGATTGTTTTGATTCAATGTGCGGCAAGCCTGTGGCCGAATTCAACCCTTGGAAATAAGCCGCGGTTGGGATTGCGCTGCCCGAGTGGGCCTGATGGCTCGGAGATTGGATGGACGCCCGAAAGCGATGCAGATCCGGAATCGCAGGCACGACAACTTCAGAATCCATTTCAGCAGAACGTCACTTCGGACTCGCAATGTTGGCTGGCGGCACCCAACCCGCATTCCAGTTCAACGTCCATAAATCCCTCAACTTGACCACCTGCGCATGTCCGTCGACGAATGCGATGTTGATGGCGCCAGGCAGATTCGCACTCGATGTCAGGCTTCGAGGTGCTGAACCTGGCGATGCGCCGCCGTGGCGCGCGAGTGAAATGCGGCCCATGTCGGTGTCCGCGTTGCCCTTGTACAGGTCCTTCGCCGGCCCTTCCGTTGCCTTCGGCCATGCATCGATCCACATGGCATCAGCGAACAAGGGTGTCGTCGCCGAACTGCGAATCGCACTCTCTGCACCGTATCGCCATGAGAGCGGCGTGCCGAACGTGCGATCAGTCGAATACGTGCCGCTGTAAAGCCAGCCATTGAATGCATAACTGCCCTGGTAATTCGTTGCGGTGGGAGCCCACTTCCACATCTGGTCGGCCGCCCCATACGTGTACTGCGCGCTGAAATCCGTGCGCGTGGTCGGCAGGGATGCCGTGGGGCACGCCCGAACGGCTTCGACCTGCGCGTGGTAGGACATCAGGATCGCCATCCACAGGTTCTGGTTGGCGGTGTATTGGAATGACTTGTTGTAATCGCCGACGTAGAGCGCGTAGGCCACCGACAGCTGCTTCAGGTTGCTGACACAATTGATGTCCTTGGCCTTGAGCTTGGCGCGCGACAACGCCGGCAGCAGCATCGCCGCGAGGATCGCAATGATCGCGATCACCACAAGCAACTCAATCAGTGTGAAGCCGCTTCGGGCCGAACCCATTCGCCTTGAGACCAGCGTTCGCATCCTGTTTTTCATACCATTTCAGAGTCGATTCCAGCCGGGAACACAGTGTGTGTCCCCGGCCGGATGAGAGGAATCATTGCGCCAGCCGGAAGAATCGCACGGCGTCGGATGCAGGGACGATCAGCGGGTTCGTCGCGGCCGGGACATTCGTCCATGACCCCGAGTTGAGTGAAGAGGCTGACTGTAGAGCGCCATTGGATTCCCAAATGACGGCGGTGTTGCCACCGGGAACCCGCGCAATCGCGAGCCCGCCCAGCGGCAGGGCCGGAACCGTCACCGGCGCGCCGTCCACATATGTCAGAACTCCGCCATCCCACGGCGCCATGTTCACTGCGACGAATCCGGGCGTCATTCCCTGGAACAGGAACGTGATGGTGTTCGTCGGGAACACAGGCGTTCCGTCGGAAGCAAAGGTCGCGTCCTTCGAGAAGCGGAATTCAAAGTCCGTTCCAGGCGCTGCAGGAAGGCTCAGCCAGTTGAGTCCATTGATGGCGCCCTCATTGAACCCGCCATTCTTCTGCTGATAGCTGAATCCGCTCTGGATGAGGAGCTCGGAGCCGATCGCCGAATAACCGGTATTCGGATCCGCATCGGTGTTGAAAAACATGTTCACGTAGGCCGGGAACTGGCCCGCCGATGCAGGAATGTCATGCCAGAGAGTGACTCGGAAGTAATAGAAATCCGCGTCGTCAAACATGTAGATTTCCTTGAAGTCGGCCGCGCCGTCCATTCCTTCGGGCCCGCTGTAGATCGGCGTGACGCCTTCCCAGTCGCCAAAGCTGCCATCGATCGTGATGCCGCGCGTGAAGGACGCCATCGTGTTCACAGTATTTCCAAAGCGATCCTCCACCCCGTTCACCGTCACGGAATAGAGTGTCCCGAGAGTCAAGGGGGCGCTTGTGGTCAGGATCACCTGCGTCGCATCGCCTGGGTTGACGACGGCGCTGGAAACTCCCGCTCCGCCGCTCAGCGTGTAAAAGGCGGCGTTGGCGGCCGTCGCTGCATCCAGCGGTTCCGCAAACGTAATCACCACCTGGCTGGCGGCCGCGGCGATGTCCGTGATGGAAGGTGCCAGCGTGTCCGCGAGCACTGTGAGAAGTGCAGTCCTGCTGTTCGTTGCGCCAGCGGGGTTGCTGACAACGACATGATAATTTCCCGCGTTCGTCAGGTTTGCAGAAGCGATGACAAACGTGGCGTTCGTCTCACCCGCCAGGGCGGTTGCGCCGCGATACCATTGATACTGCACGAGCGCAGAACCCGATGCGGCAACGCCGAACGTGGCGGTTCGCCCTTCCAGGACCACGGCGTCAGCGGGCAGTCCGGGATTCGTAAACACAACTGGCGTGCTCGTCACTGTGAGCGTCGCCGCGCGCGTTGTATTGGTCGAAATGGCATTCTCAATTCGCAGTGAATAAGTTCCCGCATCGTTGGTAAGCACCATCGGAATGGTGAATATCGCATTCGTGGCACCATTGATCGGATTGCCGTTTCTGAGCCATTGATATGCCAACGGGCCGCTTGCCAGGATGTCCGCACTGAATGTCACGGGCTGGCCGCCCACCACGGTCTGGTTTGCGGGCCGATTCGTATCGACGATGATGATGGGGTACGAAACAGAAGCTGTCAGCGACATCCCAAAGACCATGTCTGCCGCGCTGCCCGCAGCCTGATGCACTTCGACCTCGAGAATGTTATCGCCAATGATGAGCGGCCCGCCCGAGAACCCCGTGATCTGCGGGCTGCCGGCCGGGTTATTTGTTCCCGTGGCCGCGGTGGCGTGGGTGATGTTCCCCGCTGGCATGCGAACACGGCGGACTTCGGTGCCGTTGAGATAATACACAGCCCCGTCGCTCAGGTAATTCGTCACCACAAACGCGACATTCGCGGTCTCGTGGTTCCAGTTGAAATGCGTGCGAAAATAATAGGTGTTCGCGCCAGCCGGGAGCGGCGTCTGGATGGCTGGGTAACTGCCCGGGCTTGGAGTAAAACCGAACAACCCCATGCCCGCGGTCCACGGCGCCTGCGAATCATCGTATGCCTGTTCCAGCCAGTTGGTGCCCAGGTCGGTGCCGGACGCATTCACCTGCCATGAGGTTCCGCCCAGAGTGACCAGCGCAAGGTTTTCGGTGAGAACCGATGGCGGAGCCTCAAACGTGTAGGGCAGCCCACCCGCAACTTTCGGCGCCCATTCAACATTCACAAAGCTGGCATTATCGGATTCCAGCACGAACGCGATGGTTTCTGCCGCGAACACAGGAACGCCGTCCGTGACGTAGGTGGCGTTGCGCGAGATGCGCACTTCAAATTCGCTGCCAGGCGCGGCTGGGGCGGCCTGCCAGTCCAGGCCGGCGATCCCTCCCTCGTTAAACGCGCCGTTCTTTTCCTGGTACCCTGCGCCGCCCTGAATGAGCATTTCGGATCCCACATAGCCGCCCGCGTTGAAACCGGTGCCGGGATTGTTGTCGGAATCGACGAAAATGTTTTGAAGGAACGTGAACGGGTCACCCGAACCGTAAATAGTGAAACGGATGTAGAGATAATTCTCGTCGTTGGCGACGTAGATATCCTTGTAGGCGATCGTCTCAGTGTTGCCCTGCTCCTGCGTGTGCGCGAGCGGCACGCCGGCCCAGTCTCCGAATGAACCGTCGATGGTGATGTGTTTGAACGTGCCGGCAGCCGCGCCGCCAGTTCCGCAGAGCGTGGCCAGCAGGATCGCCAGCGTTTTGCATCCAGTCATTTTCATAGGCATGGGTTTGGGGTCTGTTTGAGGTTGCCTCCGGCACGATCCCGAAAGGGAAAAACCACACACGTCCCGGCAGGAAGGAATTCCAGCAAAGAGCCCGTGCGAGTTTTGGATGGCAAGCATTGGACTGGTGCGACCTTATGCCCGTGCCCGTTTCCCTGTCAACACCTATTTAGCACATGATAATCAGGCGCCAAACCACAGTCACCCAGCCGCCCACCAGCACCCATCAGGACTGCGCCACGACGGAAAGTGCGCTCGCGCGCAACGAGGATTCCCGAATCACCAGCTTCGGTTTCAGCACGGTTTTCTGCGGCTTGAGGGCGGTTGCCGAATCCATTCGTTCCATCAGGAACTGCCACCCCGTGGCGCACATCGCCGCCACCGGTTGAACAAGGGTGGTCAGCGGCGTCTCCAGGTATTCCGTGTCCTGGATGCCGTCGCATCCCACGAGCGCCACCTGGCCAGGAACGCGCACGCCCATGTCGCAGAGCCCGCGATAGATTCCCAGCGCGACGTCATCGGAATGGCAAAAGATCGCGTCCGGTCTCCCATTGTCCCGCACGTAATCCTGAATCAACTGACGAACGATGGGCCGTTGTTGTTCCGTGAGCGGGTAATAAATGAACTCAGGTTTCAAACCGGCCTTCTGCATGGCTTTGACATAGCCGGCGCGCCTCGATGCAGCGGGTGCATTTCCGCGCACGAATGTCGCGTGCGCAATGCGGCGGTATCCGGAACTGAGGAGATGCTCCATCACCTCAAGGGTGCCCGCCAGCAGATCCACCTGGACGGCGTCTGCGCTGGGGATGCAGTTCACGCCCATGCTGATGATCGGCACGCGCGATCCCGAGGGGGACTTGCGATAAATGTCCGCCTGATCGGGCGCGTCCACGACGATAATGCCATCCATCGGCACGTGCGAGAGCATCTGCTGATCCTTCGCGATGCTGACTTCGCTCACGATCAATTCGTGCCGCGCCGCTTTGACCAGGCGGTTCAATTCACGGGAGACGTGTGTGTAATGCGTTGAGATCTGGTCGGGAATCCAGAGGCCGATGATTCCGCTGCGGCCCTTCTTGAGCGCGCGCGCGTAGGGATTCGGCCGATAACCCATTTCCCGCGCGGCAGCCAGGATTCGTTCGCGCGATTCCTGCGAAATCTGAGGGTACCCCGAGAGAGCGAAGGTGACTAACTGACGCGATACACCAAGTTTTCGCGCGATCTGTGCCTGGGTAACCATTGGTCCGGTTGTAACACAATCACCTGCTCCAACAAGAGAACAAAGTGCGCAGAGCGGGTTTCCCGGGAATTTCTGAACAAGGCGTTTAGTTCGAAGCCCGCCGTTTTCCTGAGTGGCGGCGCACCCAAAAACCCGAGGAACTCAAACGCGGTAACAGAGCGCAGGCTCGCTCTCAAGTCCGGGCGCTAGGTTCCTCGATCAGCTTAAGCCTGCAAGTCGGCGCTCCGGCGTCGTGGATTGCTGACTGTGCGTTGCCATTCGCCCACGCGCTGGCAAGCTTCCCCACTCAAGCTCCGTTGCAGATCGGGGGCGGTTCAAGAGTGCGCTGATCAACGACGTTGTTTCAGCAGCCACTCATACAATTCCGGATTTGCGAACGTCTGCGTCCACGAATCGTGTTCGGCTTCGGGGTAGACTGTCAGCGTGACGTTCGTGCAGCCGTAGCGTTTTAGGAACTCAACAGCGCGCTCCGATTCCGCGAGCGGGACAACGGGATCCCGCGCTCCATGATAAGCGCGCACAGGAAGATTTCGCAGCGCGGTGCGTTGTTCCTCCGTCTTCAATCCCAGCAGGTCGATGCGCTCGCCGCCTCCGCAAATGGGAACCGCCGCCGCAAGGCGCTCAGGATGCGCCATCAGAAATTTCCAAGTGCCGTAGCCTCCCATGCTCAAGCCCGCCAGGTAGACGCGCGAACGATCCACCCGGAATCGTTCCGACGCATCGTCCAGCAGTTTCAATACGCCCTCCGTCTGCCAATATTCGCCCGCCGGACATTGCGGGGCGATGATGATGAAAGGGAAGTGACGGCCTTCATTCACGAGTTTCAACGGCCCGTGAACTGCCACCCTTTGCACATTGGTTCCCCGCTCTCCCGCGCCGTGAAGAAACAGTAGAATTGGCCACTGGCGCTCGGGATCGGCGTCGTAATCTTTCGGAACATATTGCAGATACTGGAGCTCGCCCTTTTTTGTTGCGCTCCACGAGACCTTGCCTGAAGTCACCGCCCCCGGTTGTGGCGGGTTCGCGTTCGGGCTGGCGCATCCAATCATGAGAACCAGGAGCAATAGCGAATGGAATTTCATCACGGGTTCAACGGTGCTTTCGATTTTATGACGCCCGAAGCCACAACAGCATTGGGATCGGGCTGTGACTCATCCCAGATTCCGAGCCAGTAATGCAGCTGCGCCTGGATCGTCGTTACTGCCGGCTTGCCCTTTCGCGCGGGAACCTCGGTACGGGTGATGAGCGCGCTGCCGCGCGAATGATGGCTTGTCGCATCGTAGACATAGCCAAAACGCTTCAATCCACCGGCACTGTTTGTTTGCGACTCGGGAAATGCAAGCCGGAACACCTGGCACCGAAACAGGTTGGGATCGTTGACATTCACAACCTCCAGCGAATCCCCCACGGCTTCCGCGTCAAAATGCAGCACGAGCGCAAGGTTCTCCGTCGAGATGCCCGCGTTTGCCGCGCAACGTTGAATGAAGGTACGATCCGTCACCTGGGTGGTGACAAGCCGGTTGGAAACGGAACGGGTTTCCGTGCCCTGATATGAAACAATCCATCGCGGCTGCGCGGCTGCAGGCACGGTCGCGATCAGCGCTGCGACGGCCAGTGCGGAAAGGGAGATCAATCGATTCATTGGGCGGGTTTTATGGGTTTGTTGACTTTGAATGTTCCAGAGCAGAAGCGCAGGTTGTTGCTGCCCTCGGGCAACTGATACCACTGCATCTGGCCGCTCACGATGAAGCGGTTCGTCCTGCCCTGTTTGTTCACGAGCGCCTGCTCGGTCAGGATCGCCGTGCCGCGGGAAAACTCCGCCTGATACAGGTTGTAGACATAGGCGAATCTTCGTTCCACCGTGCCGTTCCGCGTTGTCACGGCGGCAGTCTCAGGAAAGAAGAGCGGAAACACGGTGGTCACATGCGCGCCCGTCCTCGCATTCACAATCTCAATGCTGTCTCCGCGCGCGTCGACGTTGGGATGAAACGCCAGAACCAGATTGCGGTAGTTGGTTACTCCAGCACGCCCCGCCCATTCGAGGATCAATGTGCGATCGTTTATCGCGCGTCTCACGGCTTTGCCGCTTGAATCAACAGTGTCACAAACACCCTTGAACGTAAGACGATGAAGGGTTTGGGCATGGCCCGGAAAACACGCGGGCCCCAACGCGAGCATTGCGCCCAGCAGATGCGGAGCTACAAAGGATCGAATCTTCACGCCGTTGATTTTCCCGAATGTGCGCCCGAGAAACATGGGGCCATTTACCGGCAGGTTTGTGCCTACTCGTCTGGATGCGCATTTGCCCCTCTGACGATTGACCCGGCGCGGAGCTTTGCCCACATTGCGGCGGGTGACGAGTTCCATGAATGACGCATTGCCGCCACGCTTTTTCGACGCGGTCGAAATCGCTGGCATCCCGTTCAGCCAACACCTGCTCCGAATTCGCATTCATCAACAGCAAATGTTTCTGTACATCAAAGGGTCGGAAGAACACGCCTCAGCGTATCGCGTGAAGCGAAACTTCCTGATTTCGACGTCGCGCTTTGGCATTGGGCAACAGGAGGGATCGAATCGGACGCCTCTCGGATTGCACTGCGTGAAGGAAATGATTGGAGGCACATGGCCCGCGGGCACGGTATTCAAGGGACGGGAGCCTGTTGGATTCACCTGGGCGGGAATGCCCGATGCAAAGATCACGACACGGATTCTCTGGCTGGATGGTTTGCAACCTGGCCTCAATCGCGGTGGCAACGTGGATTCACACGCCCGTTACATTTACATTCACGGCACGGCAGACCAGCGCAGCCTCGGCCGCCCTGGATCGTGCGGCTGCATTCACATGGCAGATCGCGATTTGGTCCCTTTGTTTCATCAGCTTCCGCCTGGAACGCTGGTATGGATCGAAGAGTGATCGGGGCATTTGCCGGTGCAAACAGCGCGTTTTCAAAAACCCCGGTGTGCTCCTTTTTCACCAGCTTTTATTGGATGGATCGCCGCAGGCAACGGACATGTTCCTGCCGCTCATAACGCTTGCCAAACGGATTGCCCTCTTTAGATTAGCGGCTCATTTTGGATATTAATATTATGGACGTGTACAACTTGAGCATCCTTTTCGCGGCGCAAGCGGCGCCCACGCAGCAGAATACCACGGGTGAGTTGCTGCGGATGGTTGGAACGTTCGTCATATTTGGTGCCATATTCTATTTCGTCCTCATTCGCCCCCAACAGAAGCGCGCCAAGCAGCAGGCCGAGATGCTCAAAGCCCTCAAGCGCGGCGACAAGATCGTCACCTCTGGCGGAGTCGTGGGGATTATTTCATCTTTGAAGGACAAGACCCTGACCATAAAGTCCGACGACGCCAAGCTGGAAATCACACGCGGCGCGGTCGCCGAAGTCTTGGAACGTTCCGGCGATTCCAGCGACTCGTGATCGTCAGCCCACTGTCCAAGCATTCCCTGTCATGAACCGAAACCACCTCTGGAAACTGCTGCTCGTCATCTTTCTCACCGCCTGGGCGGTTTACGAGATGACTCCGCCCACGGCCCGTCCGCTCATCCCGTATTTCCAAACGCGGGCGGTCAATCAGGACGCCACATTGCGGGGGATCGTTGAACGCGCCAAAGCTGCTGAAGCCGCGCGGCCTGATCATGAGTACGGCCATTTGCTGGAGGCTATTGGCACCAACGACATCAGCCGTTACTTCCCCTTTTACGAAGCCAAAACGCAAACGCGTCCGACCACCTATATATTAAACAAGCTGCAGAAGGAGGCCGCGGGCAAGATCAAGCTGGGAATCGACCTTGCGGGCGGAACCTCGTTCCTGGTGGAAATGAACACGAACGAACTCGTCTCAACCGAGATCGTCACCGTCACGAACTCCGCGGGACAGGTGCAAACCGTGACGAACGTTGTGAACGACGTCGACGTGAGCAGCGCGTTGTCCCAGGCGGTCGAGGTGTTTTGGAAGCGCGTGGATGCCCTGGGCGTGGCCGAGCCCGTGATCCAGCCGCAGGGCGATAATCGCATTCTCATCCAATTGCCCGGTCTTTCCGAAGAGGTCATCCAGGATGCGCGGAATCGGATTCAGAAGGTTGCCTTCCTCGAGTTTCGCCTGGTGCATCCGCAAAGCGAACAATTGCTGAGCCAGGGAGTTGGCGCACCCGGTTACCAGATTCTGACACAGATTCAAGTTCAGCCCGATGGCAGCAAGGTGGCGGAACGCTACCTCGTGCGGCGGCGCCCGGAAATTGTAGGCGGCATTTCCCGCGCTGACCTCAGCCGCGACAATCTCGGCCGGCCTGAAATCCTCTTCACTCTCGAACCTAAGGCAGCCGAAAAATTCGCGCAGGTAACCCGCGACAACGTCGGAAACCTTCTCGCCATTGTGCTCGACGGCGAACTGCAGAGCGCCCCGCGGATCAACAGTGAAATTCCTGGCGGGCGCGGAACGATTTCCGGCCGTTACACGGAACAGGAGGCGCGAACCCTGGTAAGCGTCCTCGAGAACCCCTTGAAGGCGCCCGTTCACATCATCAGCGAAAGCCAGGTGGATCCCACCCTCGGCAGCGATTCGGTTTCCAGCGGAGTGCGCGCAGCCACCTACGGCCTGATCGGTGTCAGCATTTTCATGCTGGGCTACTACCTCCTCGCAGGCCTCGTCGCCAATGTGGCGTTGATGCTGAACATTCTCATCCTGATGGGGGCGATGTGCGCCATCAATGCGACCCTCACCCTGCCGGGTATCGCGGGTATCGTGCTGACGGTGGGCATGGCTGTCGATGCGAACGTCCTGATCTTCGAACGTATTCGCGAGGAGCTTGCGGCCGGGAAATCGCTCCGTGGCGCGGTGAGTGCAGGCTACAACAAAGCGTTTGGAACGATCTTTGACTCCAACCTGACGACGTTGATCTCCTCAATCATCCTGATTTTCATGGGAACAGGCCCCGTCAAGGGATTCGGTGTTACCCTGACGATCGGTGTGGGCATCAGCATGTTCACTGCGCTGGTGGTGACGCGTCTGGCGTTCGACTTCCTGATTGCAAGGAACGTCATCCGCACTCTCCCGATGCTGCAGATCATTCGCGGGAGCAATATCAATTTCATGCGCTGGGCGGTGCCCGCCTTCGTGGCTTCATGGCTTCTGATCGTGGCCGGCAACGGTTATGGCATCTTCGGCCGGGGTGCTGACGTCTTCGGCGTGGAGTTTTCCGGCGGCGAAACCGTGAAAATGAGCTTCGATAAGGCGCACAAGGTCGATGTGGACCGGCTGCGCGAGGCGGCGCAGAGCGTGGCGGGCGGCGATGTGCTGATCAATTACGAAGGTGACGTCGCCAGCGGAACGGAAAATCTCCGCGTCACTGCGCGTGCGTTCGACGCTGATGGAGAGCAGGCGGTCGGCGAGAAGATTTTTGAGCATCTCCGAACCACCTTCCCCGAGGCGAAGTTTGGCGGCGAATCAGGCCGCCCACTCGGCATTGAGCGCGTCGGCCCCACCATGGGCCAGGAGATTACACGCACGGCGATCATCGCGTCGTGTCTCGCCATGTTCGGCATCCTGATCTATGTCGCGTTTCGATATGAGTTCTCGTTCGCTGTTGGCGCTGTGGTCGCGCTGGTCCATGACGTCCTTATGACACTCGGCTGCTACTTCCTTGCAGGCCGTGAACTGAATGCGACATCGGTTGCGGCGCTGCTCACCATCATTGGATTTTCAATCAACGACACCATCGTGATCTTTGACCGTGTGCGCGAGGACCTGAAGCTGGGCATCCGCGGGAGCTTCGTTGAAATCATGAACAAGGCTCTCAACCAGACGTTGAGCCGCACGATCATCACGTCGGGAACAGTCTTCATTTCGACCCTCTGCCTCTATCTGTTCGGCGGCGGTGTGATCAACGATTTCGCGTTCACCTTCCTGGTCGGCATTATCAGCGGAACATTCTCCACGATCTATATCGCGTGCTTCATTGTCCTGCGCTGGCATAAAGGGCAGCGGCCGAGCATCGGCAATCCGCAGATGTCGGTTCAGACTGCGGCCCCCGTTGTGGGCAAGTAAGCGGCCGCGCAGATGGATACCACTCTCGAAATCTCGGCCTGGCATTGGGCGGGATTCATCGCCAGCATCCTCGTCTTCCTGGCGCTGGATTTGGGTGTCTTCCATCGTCATGCGCACGTCGTCCGTTTCAAGGAGGCGCTAGCCTGGACCTTTGTCTGGTTCACGACTGCAATCCTGTTCGGCCTGGTCATCGCACCCTCAATGGTTGAAAACTGGGGACGCGACGAAAGCGTGGAGTTCGTCACGGGTTATCTCATCGAGCTATCACTCTCGATGGATAACGTCTTCGTGATCGCCTTGATCTTCGGGTACTTCCGGATTCCGGCAGAGTATCAGCATCGCGTGCTGTTCTGGGGCATTCTGGGCGCATTGATCATGCGCGGTCTGATGATTGGCGCGGGCGTCGCCCTGATCTCGGCGCTGCACTGGGTGCTCTACCTGTTCGCGGCGCTCCTGATTTTCAGCGGCATCAAAATGATGTTTGTCGAGACGGACGTTGAGCCGGAAAAAAACCCGGTGATTCGTCTCGCGCGGCGGTTGTATCCCGTATGTCCGCACCTGGATGGGCAGAAGTTCACGACCGACTGGAACGGGCGCCTTGCGCTGACGCCGCTGGCGCTGGTGCTCCTGATGGTCGAAACAACGGACCTCGTGTTCGCCCTCGACTCCATCCCGGCCATCTTCGCAGTCACCACCAAGCCTTTCATCATCTTTACATCGAACGTCTTTGCGATTCTCGGGCTGCGCTCGCTCTATTTCGTACTCGCGGGTGCGATCGGTTATTTCCGATACCTGAAATACGGGCTTTCGCTCGTGCTGGTTTTCATTGGAATCAAGATGCTGCTGGCTCCGCATCATCCGCCGGAAAAATGGTTTCAGGTCAAGATCCCAACGGGAGTTTCGTTGTCGGTTGTTGCCGGAATCATTCTGATTTCGATCCTCGTTTCGGTTATTGCAGCGAGGCGCGAGCAGAAGCGCAGTGGTAGCGCAACAAAACTGCCGTGACGTTCCACTGGAGTTGCGGTATTCACCCGGCATGAAGTTTCGGTGGTCGATTGCTCCGTGGGATCCGCTCATGGTTGGCCAGTTCTCCAGGGAACTCCAGGTTTCCACGCTTCTCGCGCAATGCCTGCTCAACCGGGGCTTCTCGTCGGCCGATCACACCGCCCGTTTCCTGGAACCGCGCCTCGCGAATCTCGCCGATCCCATTCTGCTCCCGGACATGGATCGGGCCGTGGCCCTGCTGCTCACGGCTCGGGAAGAGCGCCAGCCGCTCGTGATTTTCGGGGACTATGATGTTGACGGTGTCACCTCCACGGCATTGCTGCTCGAAGTGTTCGAACACCTCGGCATCGTGGCCGAAGCCTATCTGCCGCGTCGGATGGACGAGGGTTACGGGCTGAGCCAGGAAGCGGTGGAGAACTGCCTTCGAAAATTTCCAGCAACGCTGGTCCTCGCCGTCGATTGCGGATCCACGTCCGTGGAAACCATCCGCGACCTGGCACAACGCGGCGTTCAGACGATCGTGCTCGATCATCATCAGGTGTGCGATCCCGCTCCCGACGCGGCTGCGCTGGTGAATCCTCAGCGTTCGCTGAGGGCGGGCCCCGGCGCGGGTGCGTTCACGGAACTGTGCTCCGCCGGCCTGGCTTTCAAGCTGGCGCACGCTCTCGTTAAGAAAAGCCGCGAACTCGGCATTCCCGGAGCCGCCGACTACGATCTGCGCCCGCTCCTGGATCTCGTAGCGTTGGGAACCATTGCCGACATCGTGCCACTCATCGGCGAAAACCGGATCCTGGTTGCCTCAGGGTTGGCGCGCCTGAATCGCACCGAGCGGCCAGGGCTTCTCGCTTTGAAGCAGGTGGCGGGGATTACATCGCCGCTCGGAACCTATGAAGCCGGCTTTCAGCTCGCCCCCCGCCTCAACGCCGCAGGCAGGCTGGAAACGGCCGAGGATGCCCTGCGCCTGCTCCGTGCCAAAAGTATTGATGAAGCCCTTCCGCTCGCCCGCACCCTGGATGAGCGGAATCGCGAACGGCAAACCATTGAACGGAGCATTGTCGATGACGTGATCGGCGCGATCCGTGCGAAGTTTGATCCCACGAAAGATTTCGTCATTGTGGAAGGACAACTGCCCTGGCACATCGGGGTTGTGGGCATCGTTGCCTCGCGCGTGCTCCAGGAGTTTTATCGGCCCACCATCATTGTTGGCGGAGACGGGGCGCATTGGCGCGGTTCCGGTCGCAGCATTGCAGGGTTCGATCTGGCGGCGGCGTTGCGCGAGTGCAGCAGCCTGCTCGTTCGGCATGGCGGCCATGCGATGGCTGCGGGAGTAACGCTCGCGACCGGCAACCTCGAGGCGCTCCGCGTGCGCTTGAACGAACTGGCGCGACAACACTTGAAGACGGATGACCTGCATCCGCCTTTGCGATTGGACGCCGAAGTCAGCCTCAGCGATCTCACGCTGGGCCGGTTGCAGGAATTGGATCGACTGCGTCCCACGGGCCAGGGGAATCCCACCATCCAACTCTGCTCCCGCGGATTGACACACCAGCGACCTCTGCAACGCGTGGGGGCCAATCGCCAGCACGTCAAGATGTGGGTGACCGATGGAACGGCCGGACACGAAGCGGTGTGGTGGGGGGCCGGCAATGGTTCACTTCCGGTCGGCCAATTCGATCTCGCCTTTGCACCGCAGGTGAATGAATTCAATGGAAGACGTTGCGTTCAACTGAAGGTGCTCGACTGGCGCACAACCGGGGCCAGGTAGAATCCACGCCACAATATGTTTTCAGGCTCGGATTTTTTTTGACGGCTGCATAGCCTCCCTCGCTTGCAAACAGCCCCACTGCATACCACAGCGATTATCGTCGCGGCCGGCCGCGGAACCCGCATGGGGCCGAACGTCGACAAAATATTTCTCGAACTCGCCGGCCGGCCGGTGATTGCGCACACGTGGCAGCGCTTCGCGGATTCACCCTCAATCACCGACATCGTTCTCGTCGTTCGTTCGGGAATGGAAGCAGCGTTCCACGATTTGGCAGCGGCATTTCATCTGGCCAAGCCTTATCAACTCGTCGCGGGTGGCGCGGAACGCCAGGACTCAGTTTGGAACGGATTGTCCGCAGCAGGCAGCAACACCGAAGTTGTGGCGATTCAGGACGGCGCGAGACCCTGCACATCGGAACGGCTGATTGCCGCGACCATCGAGGCGGCCTGGCGGTCCGGAGCGGCCGTCGCGGCACGGACGATCACCGACACAATCAAGGAGTCCGCCGACGGACACACGGTCCTGCGGACGTTAGATCGTTCCCGTTTATGGTCCGTTCAGACGCCGCAAGCCTTTCGAAGGGACGTGCTGCTGCGCGCCCTCGACGAAGTGCGCCGCCGCGGATTGCGGGTGACGGACGACACTGCGGCTTGCGAGCTGACAGGGCAGCCTGTTCAACTCGTGTCGTCTACCGATCCGAATCCGAAGGTCACACGTCCTGAGGATCTGCCCTACATTCAATGGCTATTGCGATCCTTGGCTTGAACGATGAACCAGGCTGGGCCAACCTTTTGCCATGAACTTTCTCGGTGCGATTTTTGCGTATGCCTTCATGGCATTTGTTCTCGGTTGGGGCGTGCTGCAAGCCGTGCACGGGAATTACTGGCTGCTCGTGATCGGATTCGTCGCTTACATGGCCATGCTGATCAAGCTCGGCTGTCTTCCTCCGAAGACAGGCCACTGACTCAGTCCCGGCGCTGGCCCAGCAGGAAACCGACGACGCAACCCAGCACCGCTGCGAACGCGATGCTCGACCACGTGTTCTCATGCACGTAATCGTCTGTCACGCGGCTGACATTGCGTGCAGTGTCGGAAGCCTTCTTCTGAAAATCCTGAAGCCGGTTGGTCATGTCTTTGGTGTTCATGCGGCGAATATAGATCCATGAGCCCGATTGCCCACTAGGGCTGCTACCCCAAATCGTTCATCAATCAATGCGTGCCGTTGTTCAACGCGTCTCACAAGCCGCGGTCACTGTGACCGTCCGTGATCGCTTCAAGGAGCAACTCGCACGAGATTTCGGACGTCCCGTTGAAGTGGGAGAACTTGGCGCCGACAGGAAAGTCAGCCTCGATAACGATGGACCCGTCACCCTCATCGTCGACTCCAAACTCGGGAGTAAATCATGCGCTCGGGAGCCGGACCACAAAGGTCGTCCCCTGCCCTTCGCGACTCCGCACATCGATCGTGCCCCCGTGTGCTTCAACAATCGAACGGCAGATCGCCAGCCCAAGACCGGAATGCCCCTGCGCGGATGTCCTCGCGGCGTCGATGCGATAGAAGCGCTTGAACACATTTGCCTGATGTTCGGAGGAAATGCCGGGCCCGTCATCCACCACCTCGACTATGGCAAAACGCTGTTCGCTTCGGGTCTTCACGTGGATGTTGCCTCGCTCGCGGTTGTAGTGAATCGCATTTGAAACGAGATTGGTGATCACCTGCCCCAGCCGCTCGGAGTCGCCAACGCATGGCGCGTCGCGCAAGTCCACTGTGATCTGGATCTGCTTGTCCGAAGCAAGGGGCCGCAGCTGGTCAATGCATTCTCCTGCTATCGGCGCAAGGTTCACCGCCGAACGGCGCAAGTTCTCCTGTCCGGCGTCCAGCCGCGCCAATTCAAGCAGTGATTCCAACAACCTCCGCATTCGCTGAGCTGAGCGATGGCACGCCTCGATCGTTGCGCGATACTCATCTGCGCTGCGCTCGCGATTCAGAGCAGACTGCGTCTGCGTGAGCATTACTGAAACTGGAGTTCGCAATTCATGCGCGGCATCCGAGGTGAATTGCTTTTGCTGGCCGAATGCCGCCTCGAGCCGCGCGAATGTGCCGTTGAGAATGCCCGCGAGTTCCCCAAGTTCGCTTTCCGTGTCCGCCACGCTGATGCGATGCGAAAGGTCACCCCCGGAAATTCGATTGGCTGTTTCCGTGATGCTGCGAATCGGCCGCGTTGCGCGAGCCGCAAGCCAGCCGCCGCCAGCCAGGCCAAAGATAAGGATCACCGCGCCGACGGTTGCCAGCCGAACCGCTACCTTTCGAAGCTCACGTTGTTCCGGGAGGATCGATCCGCCAACCAGCAATGAGTCGCCCTGTGGCGTGACCAGCAGCACTTCGCGCCACGTGTCGCGGGTTTCCGGCGATTGAACCCCGCGCGGGCCCCGCAATTCGGGACGAGAAAGTGATGAAGGGGCATTCGTGGATTGCGAGACGCGCACGCCTTCGCGATTCCACGCCGCATAATAAAAATCGTTCGCCGTGCCATCGTCAAACAGCGCTGTCTGATGAGGCGTGATGCGGAATTCCGCAGGCCGGCGATTCGGTCGCTGGAATCGCGGCAGCCCATCCCCGCGATCGGGTCGTCCATCGGAGTCCATGAACGGTGGCCGCTCCGGAACGTTGAATCGATCGCCCGCCCCATTTCCTGGCATGGGCGGACGTTCGCGAGGACCAAGCGGACGCCACGCTCCCGCGAGCATGTGTGCGCGCCGCTCGAGCTCCAGATCCAGCTGGCGCCATTGACGCGCGCTTTGAAGTTGGTAAGCCGTGACACCAAACCCAACCAGCACAGCCAGAAGAATGAGTCCGTACCAGAGCTGCAGCTGCCATCGAATCGATTTGATGGTCATGAAAACAAACAATTACTCCACGCAATATCCATGGCCCCGCCGCGTGGTGATCACATCGGGTCCCAATTTCTTGCGAATGTTTGAGACGTGAACATCCAGCAAATTCGAAAGCGTGCTGTCATCTTCATCGAACAAATGCTCGTAGAGCGCGGTCCGGCTCACAACCTGACCGCGGTGCAATGCAAGAAATTCCAGCAACGCATACTCGCGCGCTGTAACTGTGACAAGCTCCCCCCGCCGCGACACCACCCTGGCCGCCATGTCGATCGTTATGTCCCCGATTTCGAGGATGTTGCGCGTCTGGCCCGCGCTGCGGCGGATCAGCGCGCGAACACGGGCGAGCAACTCGTGAAGGTCGAAGGGTTTGACCAGGTAATCATCGGCGCCATTGTCGAGGCCGCGAATACGCTCGCGCGTCCGGTCGCGGGCGGTGAGCATCAGCACGGGGGTTTTCTTCGTGCGCCGCAATTTCTCAAGCACGCTCCAGCCGTCGCGCTTGGGAAGCATTACATCCAGCACGAGCGCGTCGTATTCCCACGTCTCGGCCTTGTAGAGCCCTTCCTCGCCATCCGTCGCGGTATCAACGGCATAACCTTCATCCCTGAATGTCTGGGCGAGGCTGCTCAGCAGATCGGGCTCGTCCTCAATGATCAATATTCTCATCGGCTCTCGAGCGGAATGTAGGGCGGCCCACCTTAACGCGAGATGAAGGACAATAAAAAAGCCGTCCCGCGTCGCACGGAACGGCGTTTTTGAGCCTGGCGGAATATCGTGCTCAGGCCTGAAATGATTTGCCGCAGCCACAGCTCTGGCGGGCATTGGGGTTTGCAATCTTGAAACCGCCACCGGTGAGGGCGTCGCTGAAATCAACCTGCGTTCCCTTGAGGTACTGCGCGCTGAACGGATCCACGACCACGGCCACACCATGCATTTCCACGATCAGGTCGTCCCCGCGCTTTTCATCGAAAACCATGGAATACTGCATGCCCGAACACCCACCCTGCTCCACGTAAACCCGCATGATTTTTCCCGCATTCTCAGGAAGCCCGAGCATCGCCTTCACCTCCTCCGCAGCGGCGGAAGTGAGCGTAATGACTGGATCAGGGCTGGCGATGGTTTCCATATGAGACACAGCGAAGCTAACTGCCGATCCAGACGCTGTCAAACCGCGATGCGTCATTGTGCTGCCGTGCCGCTAGAACCGCGTACCTGTTCCAGTGCGCGCAATCGGCGGCGCTCGAGCGTGGCATGCACGGCTGGGGGAAGATTCGGAGTTGCCTGCAGCGATCGATAAATGTTCACAGCCTGCGGCCATTTGCCGAGCAACTCTGCCATGCGAGCCGTTTCGAGACCCGCCTTCTGATACCAAAACGCATCGTTTGCCTCGTCGCGGCGAATCTCCTCAAATTCGAAAGCATCGGCATAGTGTGCCAGGGCCTCTTCCCGCAGGGCGTGCTGCTCGGCGCCGCCCTTACCCTCCGCGCGCGCTTCGGCAATGATTCCAATTCCAATCTTCGCCTGGCGCCGCATGCCCGTGGTGGCTGTTTCCGCGGTGATCACCTTGTTGTAGGCTTCGACCGCGCGATCGTATGCGCGGGGATTCTGCAGCCCCATTTCCTTGAAACAATCGCCCAAGCGACCCCAGGCGAGCGGAGCCTGTGCATTCGTCGGAAACGATTTCAAAACGAGATTGAAATATCCGGCGGCCTCTTCGAGATCTGCAATGCGGTTGCTGGCGCCCGCTTCATTCCGCGCCATGCACGCATCGCCCGCCGCAATTGCAGCCTTTACTTTCAGATCGTTCGGCGACCTCGGATTGGCGATGACATTCGTGAAGTACGAAATCGCGTCCTTGTAGCTGAGCCGGGCCATCGCCGCGGCGCCGGCACGCAGGTGGGCAAGGAAGAACAGGTCGCTTCCCGCGTAGTTGGTCGTGTACGGATAATTCTCCTCCGCCTTCCCGTAGTTGCCCTGCTTGAAGAAGTAATCGCCGATCCACCAGCGGGCACGCGGCGCAAGGTCATGCCCCGGATATTTCCTGACGAATTGGTCGAACAACTCGAGCGCGTTGGTTTCGCTGCCAGCCATGGCGGTATCCCACGCGCGCGCGAACTGCACTTCGGGCACCTGCGGATGATTGGTGTAGCTCGCAATCCAAGCGTCATAATTCGTGATCGCCGCAGCCCAGTTGCCTTCCCTCTCATAGGTGCGCGATACGGCCATCCCCACCTGGGGCAGCAAAGGCGACCCGGCATCGGCAAATCGTTCCTCGAATTCGATCAGCAACTCCCGCGCGCGAACCGGTTCGTTGTTCTGCGCAAATCCTTCGGCAACGAGGAAGAGGCAACGATCGCCCATCAGCCCATCGGGATACCATTCCAGCAATTGGTGCAGCGCGTTCGTGGCTGCTGGAAGATTCGTCAGCGCGACCGCCGCGCGCACCGCCTGGTAGAGCGCCTGTTCCAGAAGCCCATGCTTCACCTCCGGGACGGCCGCATACGTGTTGACCACGTCCTGATACGCCTGCAGCGCCGGCTGCAGCTGGCCCGCGGAAAAAAAAGTGTCCGCGAGCTTGAACCGCGCAACCGCCTGGTCCTCGGGCAATGGCAGGCGTTCCATTGCGTTGCGAAATGCGGCGCCCGCGGCCGGATAATTGGTGCTGTACCAAAGGCACCAACCCTTCCCCAGCCACGCCTTCCCTGCGAGCGAACTGCCGGGAAAATTCGTCAGCAGCAGGTCGAAATGCGTTTGCGCCTGCAACAGCAAATTCGTCTGCACTTCAGCCCCCGTGGCCGCCTGCTTTAACTGCAACTCACCCAGCGCCAGCAACACTCCGTCTGATGCCTGGCTCTGCGGAAAATCCCGCCGAAACTGTTCCAGCCGGCGCACTGCATCGGCTGGCCGGCTGAGTTCAGTGATCTTAAACAATGCCGTGCGCTGATGTTCAACCGGGACGCCGTTCGTAAGATTCTGTTCGTAACACGCAACCGCGTCTTCCACGCGTTTCATTCTCTCGAAAATGCCGCCCAGCAGCTCGAAAGTTTCCGCCCGCAACGCAGGACTGCCTGCCTGCTGTGCAAGCGGAAGCAAATTGGTCGCAGCCGTCCGCGCCTCGTCCATGCGCCCGCTCGTTAGATCAATGCGGGTTTGCAGATGCAAGCGGCGCCATGCCGCCTCGGGTGTGAGGTTGAGTTGATTCAACCGGCCGACAGCCTCAGCGGCGTGCTCCGGCCGTCCAAGCTTGAGCTCCGCTTCGCCCAGTAGAATCCATCCTCGCGCCATCCAGGCATTCGTATTCCAATGTGCCTCAATCCGAAAAGGCTGGTTGGTGCTGTTCAACAACCCGGTGACATCAGGCCACGCTTCCATTCGGGCAAGTGCCGTTGCCTGCCCAATCACGGCTTCAAGGCAATTCGTCGATTCAGGAAACTGCTGGATCAACTCCGCAAAGGCGCCCGCCGCAGCCGGGAAGTTGCTGTTCCCCATGTGCGCGTGTGCGATCCAATATAAATACAAATCGCCGAGTTCCAGAGCGCGATGCTGGTTCGCCTTTAACACGTCGACCGCGGCGGTGTAGCGTCGATCCTTCACCAGGGCCTGAGCCTGGAACAGAACGGCTTCGGGCACGCGGAATGAAGTGGGGAAGTTGGTGACAAATACCGAGAAATCCTGCGCCGCAAGTGACCAGAGTTCGTTGTTGAACTTTCGGGCGGCGCTGTTGAACGCGTTGTTCTCCGCATTGCCTGAAGCCGCGCGCAAAGGCATCACTCCCGCGCATACCAGGAACAGCAACATGTATCGGCGCCAAGCCATGACGGACTGTACGGTTCGATTCCCCAGGTTCAAAGTTCAAACTCCTGGGCCGGAACCCTGCAGCACGGCCTTCAGGTAGCGGCCCGTGTGGCTTTCCGGGGAAAGCACGACCTGTTCGGGCGTGCCCTGCGCAACAATCCGCCCGCCTCCGTCGCCACCCTCCGGCCCCAGGTCGATCACCCAGTCCGCCGTCTTGATCACGTCGAGGTTGTGCTCGATGATCAGCAGCGTATTTCCAGATGCACGCAAGCGGAACAGCACTTCGAGCAGCTTTGCGACGTCGTGGAAATGCAGGCCGGTCGTGGGCTCATCGAGAATGTAAAGCGTTCGCCCGGTTGCCTTGCGGCTCAATTCAGCGGCGAGTTTGATGCGTTGCGCTTCGCCCCCGCTCAAGGTTGTTCCTGACTGTCCCAGCCGAATGTAACCCAGCCCAACCTCAGCAAGGGTCAGCAGTGGATCATAAATCTGCGGCACTGCGCGAAAGAATGTCACTGCTTCGTCCACGGTCATCTCAAGCACGTCGGCAATGTTCAATCCCTTGTAGGTGATCTCGAGCGTCTCGCGATTGTACCGCCGGCCGTTGCATGCTTCGCATGTGACATAAACCGGAGGAAGAAAATGCATCTCAATCTTGATCAAACCGTCGCCTTCGCACTTTTCGCAACGGCCGCCCTTCACGTTGAAACTGAATCGCCCCGATTCGTAACCGCGAATCTTCGCTGCGGGCAGGCGCGCGAACAGATCGCGAATCGCATTGAACATCCCTGTGTAGGTTGCAGGATTGCTGCGCGGGGTGCGTCCGATCGGTGTCTGGTCAATCACGATGACCTTGTCCAGTCCTTCGTATCCTTTCAGTTCGCGATGCGCCCCCGGCCTGTCCTTCGATCCGAAAAACTTTCGAAACAACGCGCGCCGCAGAATGTCATCCACAAGGGTGCTCTTGCCGGATCCGCTCACGCCCGTCACGCAGGTGAACAGTCCAATGGGAAACCGGAAGTCCACATTCTTGAGATTGTTTTCCGTTGCGCCAAGCACCTCGATCCAGCCCCGGTCGGCTGAAGCTTTTTTTCGTTCCTTGGGAACCGCGACATTCAACTCGCCCGTGAGATATCGCGCAGTCATGGAGCGCGTGCTTGTGAGGATTTCGGACAATGTTCCTGCAGCGACGAGTTCGCCACCCCGCACCCCGGCGCCGGGACCGAGATCGAGGATGTAATCCGCTTTTCGGATGGTGTCGGCGTCATGTTCAACCACGAGCACCGAGTTTCCGAGATCACGCAATCCTTCGAGTGTTCGGAGAAGGCGATCGTTGTCGCGCTGATGCAGGCCAATGCTGGGTTCGTCGAGAATATAGAGAACGCCGACCAGCCCGGCGCCGATCTGCGTTGCCAACCGGATCCGCTGGGCTTCACCGCCGCTGAGGGTTCCGCTCTCGCGGTTCAGCGTGAGATACCCGAGACCCACATTTTTTAGGAAGCCAAGGCGGGCACGGATTTCCTTGATGATCTCCGTCGCGATCTTCTGCTGGAATTCGGAGAGCACCAGCGCTTCAAAAAATCGGTCCGCTTTCTCGACCGACAACGCGCAGACATCCATGATCGAAAGCCCGGGCAAAGCCGGTGAATCATCTGCAGGAGTGGCGGCCCGCGCGCCATTCGAAGAGGCGTTCTGCGCGGCTGGAATCGAACCCGTTCCCAGCCGCACGGCCAGGATCTCGGGTTTCAACCGGCGCCCGCGGCACGCGTCACAGAATTGAGGGCTCATGAATCCCTTCAAACGGTTTCGTGTGAATTCGCTCTCGCTCTCCTCATACAGCCGGCCCAGGTTGGGAATCACACCTTCGAACGGCCGCGTTGCGGTGCTGACCTTGCCGGCGCGCCAGAACTTGAATTCGATTTCTGCATCGCCAGTCCCCCACATCAAGCGCCGTCGAAAATCTTCAGGAAGATCCTTGTACGGAACGTCCATGCTCACTCCGAAATGAGAAGCCATCGCACGAAGCATTGCCTTGTAATACACGATCATCCGTTTGCCGCCCCGGCGCCATGGCAGGACAGCGCCCTGTTCCAATGTCTTTTCCGCATCGGGCACAACGAGGCCTTCATCAAATACCATTTTTTGACCCAGCCCGTGGCATACCGAACAGGCACCGATGGGGGCGTTGAAAGAAAAATGTTTGGGCGTCAGACGATCGTAGCTCTTGCCCGTCGCCGGGCTGACGTTTCGGTTCGAATGAAGCGTCTCGATCCACTGCGTTGCCCGCGGCGTGCTGTCCGGAGTCCGTTGAACTGGGGATCCAGAACCGGACGCGACAGGGGGATCATGCAAGGTGACCAGCGTGCCCTCGCCCCACTTCAGGGCAGTCTCAACCGAATCGCTCAGTCGGACGCGGATCTTTTCGTCAATCACGAGACGATCCACAACAGCCTCTATTGTGTGCCGCGCCTTCGGATCCAGCTTCACGCGGACATTGTTCGTGAGTTCAATGACCTCGCCATCGATGCGCGCGCGGACGAATCCCTCGCGGCCGAGGCGCTCAACCACATCCCGAAATTCGCCCTTCTGCTCCCGCACCACAGGCGCAAGAATCATCACGCGGGTGCGAGCCGGCAGCGCGAGGATGCGATCCACAATGTCACTCGTGCTTTGAGTGACAATAGGCACCCCGGTTTCCGGGCAATAGGGCTGTCCCACGTGCGCATAGAGGAGGCGCAGGTAATCGTAGATTTCCGTCGTGGTGGCGATGATCGAACGCGGACTCGATCCTGATCCACGCTGTTCGATCGAAATGGCAGGTGAAAGCCCTTCAATGTAGTCAACGTCAGGCTTCTGCATCTGGTCAAGAAACTGCCGCGCATAGGCGGAAAGAGACTCAACGTATTTGCGCTGACCCTCCGCATAGATCGTATCGAATGCCAGGGATGACTTGCCGGACCCGCTCAAACCCGTGATGACGACGAGCTTGTCGCGGGGAATGGAGAGCGTGAGGTTCTTGAGATTATGCTCACGCGCACCGCCGATCCTGATGAATTCCTTGCTCACACTTCAAAGTTTCCGTGATGAATCAATCGGGAAACTTACTTCGAACTGTGACGGAAGCAAAGCTTCGGCTTCCACT
Organism: Verrucomicrobiia bacterium; assembly: GCA_035629175.1. Lineage (NCBI taxonomy): Bacteria > Pseudomonadati > Verrucomicrobiota > Verrucomicrobiia > Verrucomicrobiia bacterium. The sequence goes on from DASPIL010000060.1 coordinate 57,684, forward strand.
GAAACTTAAAAGCGGTGCCTCTGACACGGTCCCAAACCCCAACTCAGGAGCGCGGCGTTTGCGCCGCTTGAGCGTGCGCGACCCGCAGGATAAGCATTTTGACCGTTCAGTAGCGTCCTGCGCTTACACGCGAGCACCGGGCTCTTATCGAAAGCCCTGCTCCTACGGCAACTTGATAACGCGGTAAAACTTGGTCGGCGGCGCAGGTGGCGGGGGTTGTGTGCCGTCATCGAAGAACGAGTATACGCCGTTGGTAAAGCTATGCGGCGGTGGCGTGTTCGTTGAAGTCAAATTCGGCACAAATGGAACCCACGAGACTGGCAGGTTCGTGGTCCATTGAACCTGGTAAAGCGATTCTGCCAATCCAGCCCATTGGATCCTCAATCCCGTGCTCTCAGGCGTGATTCGAATTGAAGGCGGGGGCGGTGTCAGGTTGACCGAAATGCCCTCCACCACGCGCAGGAACTGGATCCCGTTGGTTACAGGCACGCAATAGGTGGTCGTGAAGTCGGTCGCGACGATCGTCGGCGATATCGCCACCCAGTTCGTCGACGCGAGATCAGTCGTCCCCTGCACATGATATGGCACGCCTGGAAGCGAGTTCCACGTCGCGCAGAACTGGCCTGGATTGCCGCCCATCGGCGCGCCATACACAATGTTCGTCAGCACAATCGGCTGTCCCGTGACGGTCCATTCCGTCGCCTTCACGCTGTAACTCGCGGACAGCCCAGACATGTTCACAACGGTCAGGAACCACTCTCCAGGTGCCAGCACAACCGGGCTCGAATTCGTTGTGACAATGATCAACTCGTCATTGAGGAATGGATTGTCACTCAAGTAATCGAAGTCGCCGAGCGATGGGAGAGGGAAGCCGCGATTGACAACCAGCGCCACGTCGCCATCAGGCCCATTGACTTCGAACTGCACCCGGGCTGCCGTATTGGAAACGACATACCGGTAATACTCCTCACTGCCGGCACCCACTGTGTCCAGATACGGTATGCCGTTGGTCAGCGTGACAATGCCCGCCAGATTGTTCGTGAACTCCGAGGCCACGATCGTGAAGACATTGCTTGCGAAGCTTCGGTTGAACACACCGAGATACCAGCGCCCTGGTGTCAGCGCAAAAGGCGTCGAGTTGGTGAAGATGACTATCTGTTCATCCACGGTCCCGGGATTGAAGCTGCCGTACTGGTTGTTGCCCAAGGTTGGCAACGGACCGCCGCGGCGCGCGACGAGGTCAAAGTTTCCGCTCATGTTCGTCAGGCGGAACATCGCGGCCGTTGCGTTGGTCGAAACGTCGAAGAAGAAGTATTGCGGCACTGTGCTGTCAGTGTTGGTGCTCGTCACCGGCACACCGTTCTGCAGCGCCCTGATGTCGAATTCAACCTTGAATGAAATAATGGCGTTCGTCGCGCTGTCGCACGGATTGCGCACCCCAATGTAGTATCGGCCTCCCGGCACAATCTGCGGCAGCGTCAAGGTTCCGTTGGTGCTGCTTAGGACCCTTATGCCCGAGGTGCCGGACAAGGCGATCGGGCCATTGGTAGTGGGAAGACTATTCGTCGTGAAGAACACATCCACGGGCAGCGTCGAGGAGATGAGGGTGTTGGTCGCAAAGCGCGCCCACACCGGCACATCCACCCTGTACACCTGCATGCCGCAGGGCGGTATGCTGTTGGTCACAGGCACGTCATGGAGCAGCTGCGTCCCGTCGGCCACTTCACGGTCAAAAACAAAGCGCAATTGCCATGCAACCAAAACCGGTGGCGGCGTATTGGTCCCAGTGCCGCCCACCCGATTGTCCAACACCTCCAGCTTCCACTCCCCAAGCGCGTTGTCGCCGCGCAGTTCTTCCAGTGATTCCTCGGGGAAATTGAAGCTGACGTTGGAAGTCACCTCCCCAATCCCGTATTGCCCCTCTGATTTTCCTGTCACGAAGGCAGCGTTTTCGGCGTCCTGCCATCGGCCGCCGTAGAAAAAGTCGATGAAGCCAAAGTCCTGGGCGAGTGCTCCGCCGCCGTTATTCGGTTCTCCTGGAAACCAATTTCTATATGTGGACGTTTCACCACTGATCCAGACGAAATTCGCCATGTGAGCGGGTACCGGGAGCGTTGGATTATTCGCAAAGCTGCGAAGTCCAATCCACAGATTGCGATTCACCCCGCCGTACGATCGGAATGTGTTATTAAGCCACGTGTCCTCGGCCGCGCTGCGCACCGTCGCGAGATGGCCGCCAAGTGCATTCGCCCAAGCCTCCGCCTGGGTCCATGTACTGTTATCAAACAAATAGTAGTAATGACCGTTGACGGGACTTAACACCGGACCCGCCACTACCGGAATCCCAGCGGGGACCGTAGATGGGCCCTCCCTGAACGGCGGCAATGCAAACTTGATTGGCACATGGGCGAAGTTCGTATTTTCGGAGAACACGAAGTAGGAGCCGGTCTGGGCAACGATCCGCGAAACGTAACGCCAGATGGTTCCGGGATTGTTGGGGTTGTTATCCTTGTTCACAACTACCCTGAGCACGGTCTCTAATCCAGGACCAAAGGGAATCGTGAGAGTTCCAGAGCCTGTGAGCAATCCGCTGCTGAAAATGTTGGCCGTCCCGTAATACACATCAATCGAATCGGGCACCGTCAGGAAATCGAAATCGATGACGAGCACCCCACTGGGGATTCCCGCGATGGGTATCAAATTGGTTGCAGAGACAAAGGTTCCTTCCGACAGGTTCGTCTGGACCAGTTCCTCAAATTCAATATTACCCAGGTTGCCGGATGTTCCGCCCCGGTTTTCAAAGAGCAGGATGCGTTTTCGATTTGGCGCAACCAGCGTCAAGGCAAGGTCTGAAATGCGCGCGTGCTGAATCGCGACACCCACATCCACACGGGCAATGCGCCGATCAAACGGCACGTTGTTTGTGGAGTACATCACCGCATCGTCAGGTAGCGGTTCGGGCCCGAACTTGGTCAGGTCGATCGTCGCCACTGGCCTTACGTCGAGTTTAACCTTCATCACCACTCGGACGGACTGCGCGACATCGTTCGGATTAAAGATTCCAATGAAATACCGGCCCGACTGCAGAGGCGGCACGCTGTTGGTATCAATCGTCAACGTGTTCGTTGTCTCCGCCGCCACCGGCGGCAGCGGCATGAAGTAATCGTACACGGTTCGGGATGGGAACTCATCCCGCCGCACATAAAGTTCGAGCGGAAGTGTGTTTCCGACAACACTGACTGTGAAATTGGTCGCCTCAACGGGAACATCAAAGAACGTGAATCCGAAACTGTTTGGTTGAATGGTGAGGTCAACCACGCCATCACTATCAAAGGCACGATCCAACCGGACCCGAAGCCGGTTCACCCGGCCCGTCGCCCCCGGAGAGCTGTCCAGTTCAGTCAATAACCACAGGCCTTCTCCGCGCTCACCCACAAAATCACGCAGGCTCCCAGGACCGTCAGAACGTTGCGCAAGGGTGGGATTATTTTCCTCATTGTCCTCGAACATCATGCTCACCACTCCACTGCCAGGACGATGATTGTGAAGCACCACGGACTTGCGGTTATGGCTCAGATTGCCAACAAGGTCCCCAAGATTGGTATGTGTGATCGTCAGATTGGTGACAATCACGCGGCGCACGTCAATCGGCTGAACACAAATCGCGAGAACCCTCGCAATACCAGGATCGTCAGGGAACCCGTCTGGAATCGGCGCTGGAACAGGGATGCCCCGCATCGTGATTCCCGTGCCGTCATCTTCGCTGAACGGTTCCTCACTGAATCCCCCAAAGAAAGCATACTCAGCTGCCTGATGATCCGGTGCATGGATTCCAATATAATACGCGCCCCCCACTGCGTTGGTGAGAGCAATGACTTCTGTGCCGAAGCGCGAGAGCGCCTTGGATGTATTCGGGCTCGCAATGACTGTTTCATCCAGCGACAACAATCGCGGATCGGTGCTGACATACATGTCAATGTCCGCCTCCACCCGCGTCGACTCGGGAACATTGAAATAATTGGTCGTGCCCATGCGCGGCGTCGAAAGCGTCGGAGGCAGGAACGTCACAAATGCCGCGTACTGGAAACTCTCCGTGTTCGTCAGCACGTAGAAGTGCCATTGGTTTGTCGTCCCCATGTAGAGAACGCCGTTGGTGGCCAGCGGTCCCCACACTGTGGTTCCCGGCATGGGCAAGGGCACCTGCCTGTTCCCAATCAACGGTGAATTGGCGCCCACGTGCTGGTTCAGGAGCATGCCGCCGGTAATGCGCGGTTCATCATTGGTTTCTCCACCGTCCTCTGCAAACTGGTTCGTCATGTAGGTGACGTTCGTGAACGCAAATGACACCGACTGCGGAGCTTCAGTGATTGTCAGCGCGTTGCTGACCGCGCCGTTGCCCACAGAAATCACCAGCGCATAATCCTGGGCAACCTGGTTGGTATGCGCCGTCACCGCGTTCACATTCACGCTGCGGCCCAGAACCGTAATGGAATAATTGGTCCCCAGCGGTTGCGGAATGAAGACGTTCTCCACGTTGTTCACGACGTCATAGGCCGGAACGGCATTGGTGCTCCATGGCTGGCCCCCGTTGCCACCCGGAACAAAATCATTCCCGAAATAAACCAGCCCGCTATCCAGGTTGGTCACGATCAGGTCCAGATCGTTGACCAGCTTGATCCCCGCAGCGGGATTGCCAGGCGGGTCCGTCCACACAAGCGTCATGCGCAATGTTTGAGTTAGCGCGTTGGTCGCCACCGCCACATTCATGGTCCGCCGCTGCGCAGTCGTCAACGCATTGGTCGGATTCTGCTCGAAGACAATCATTGGGCTCGGCTGCGTTCCCCGCAATTGCCCAAGCGCCACCGCCGCGTCGTTGGTTCTTAGACCCGACGGAACGCTGTTGGTCAGGTTGATCAATCCCCAGCCCTGGTAATTGCGGTTGTCACTGCCATCCTTCTTCACGTCCAGGTCGTAAATCGGATTCACCGGGCGCGCCCCATTGATCAGCATCGCTTTCATCAGCGCCGGACTGGGAGGCGCAATCCCCAGGCGGTTGGTGAAATAATCGGCAATCAACGCCAGCATCCCCGAAACCACGGGCGCGGCCATGCTCGTGCCCGATTCGTATCGATACTCATCGCCCAACTGCGTGTTGAGGTTGCTCAACACTTCAAAGTAATTCCCCAGCTCGTTGGTCAGGACCTTGATGATCTCCACATCATAACGAACCGGAACGTTCGTTGGATTTCCAACGGCAAAAAACCAATCGGCATCGGTGATCAGGCCCGTTGCCGGCGGAATCCGAATCTCATTGATTCCCGACGGATCACCTGTGTCCGGCCGATCCCCAAGACGCGCATAAATCGGCATCTCCGCCACCGCGGGCCGCGTGTTGAACACGCGGATGATCAGTTCCACCGCGTTCTCGTCTACGTAAACGGAATCGGGCTGAAGACCTTCGGCTTCCACCAGTTGATCAGCCCGCACTTCATGCACGAAGCTCGTCGGATTGTAATAGGCCGCTTCGTCCCAGTCAGGGGACCGCGTCGACACCAGGAACACTCCCGGCGCAACGACATCTGGCTTGAACCGACCGAAATCTCCTTCCACTCCGATGCCTGTATTGCCACGTGCAGAAAAGGCCGCAACCTGGTCGTTCGAATCAGTCTCCGCAAGCCACACCGCGTTGGTTTCGTCGCGCAGCTCAACCTCGTTCGTGATGCTGCGCAGCATCTCAATCGCTCCAACAGAGATGACGTTCTTCGCGTTTGCCGGTGAAAGCACGCTCTGCGCGCGTCCATTTAAACCGTTGTCATCACCGCCGCCATCGTTTCCCGCAGAGAAGACGTACGTTACGCCCCGTGATCCCGTGACACCTGGAAGCGAATCACGCACCGCCGCGTCAAATGATGCAGAGGCGATGTCATAGGCGGTGTCCCCGTAACCCCAGCTGTTATTGGAAATCAGGACGTTCGTCCGCGCCCCGCTCTCCTGCAAATTGAGGTCAGTGCGGTCGATTTCCGTCGACATCGCCCAGATCGTTGAAAGCGGCGCAATGCCCCGGAACTGGCCGTCGACCGCTGGAAGAAATGATCCCGCCGCGTTGGAAACTGTCGTCGATCGGCTGCCGTTGCCCGCAATGATCCCAGCCACGTGCGTCCCGTGCCCGTTTGGATCGTTGGTGCTCGCAGGCCCGAACACGCGTCCAAGAAGATCGGGATGACTGCCATTCACCCCCGAATCGTTCACAGCCACCATGATGTTCGACCCGGAAAGCCCCAGATAGTTGTTCGCGTTGGTCGCGCCCACCACGACGCCAATGCGCTGGCGCGCAAAATCCGCCGTCAGCACCCGGGACTTGAATCCCTCCACGTTGCCAACACCCGGCAATGCTGCCACCGCTGCAATGTCCCCCACATTCCGAATGGTATATTGCCTGCCAAAAGGCGTTGCCGCTTCGGCAAGAATTTCAGCACCCATGCCGGCGAAGGCCTCCAGCGTTTGGTCGACAGCCGTGTTGTAAACCACCGCGTTCAACGCTTCAGGCACTGGCGTCCTGCCGCCCAGCACCGCGTCCAGCAGCCGAACATCCAGCTTGTAATAGGGTTCGTAAGCAATGACTGCCTGAACACCCGGCGATCCCCGCAAGCGCTGCGCCACACTCGGGTTCGCCTGCACCAAGTAGGCATTATTTGGAAAGTAGGAAACAATTGTCGCCCCTGCCCCATTCAATTGGGAGCGAAAGCCATCCGTGATCGGGCCGCGCGATTGAACCAAATACGCGCCGGGGTCTTCCTTGGCACGCAACCGTTCGGGAATCCCCAGGTTCAATGGCATCCGCACATCAATGTGGGCATTGGCAAGCAACAGCGCCATCGGATCGGACACCAATTCACCTGCAGTCCGAGTCGTGTTCCTCAGCCGGTACTTCTCCTGCAATTGGATCCGCGACTCCGGCATCGACAGCGGCTGGTTCGACCCGGGCGTTTTGACGAACAGATCCACCGGCGCGGTGCTCGCAAATTGAAGGATCGTTATCGGCTGCTCCGCCTCTGCACCTGACTGCCGGTTCGATCCCGCTTCAGGCGTCACGCTCCGCCGCGCCTTCCACTCGTTTCCCAGCTGCCAGAAATAGTACGCCCCAATAAAGCATGCCACGCTCAGAGCGAACCACAGTAACGATCGTTTACGCATAAACTTAGCCTAGTTTGACCTCATTAAAGGCAGCTCGTGAACCCTAATCGCGGTACGCGATGGGAGCAAATCCCCCGCCTAGTCCGCCTCCCTCTGAAAAGCCGTCGATTCACAATCAGTCCGCTGGTAGCGGGTTATAATGTTCCATCACCACCCTGGGCGGATAACGCCGCTCAGGATCCGGATGATCTGCATCCCGCGGATCAAACGATCCATCCACGCGCATTACTACCCGAACCGCTGATTCCGCTGTCACCTGATAGTTGGTTGCGAGTCCCATCGACGATCCAAACGAACGGACGATCGACTGGTCGGCCGGACGCAATGCCTGGCCATAGGAATAGACTACAAACCTGGGTGACCGCGGATGTCCGAGCAGCGACATGATCTGTTGCGGAATTCTTTCGATGATCATGTCGTTCAAGCCGCCCGCCGATGTTTGGCGGAGGGCATTCGTATTGATGTAAGGCGATCCGTCACTCAGCTGCGGGACTGCCAGTATATCCGCCAGCCGGGAATATTCGCCATTTTGATGGAGGGGAAAGAAGACTGTGCCGTTCGTAATCAGCGCAGATTTAGAGCGAACAATTCCGTCTACGATGATGCCCAACTCCGGCGCCACAGCGGCGGGTTGAATGACAAATGGATGACTCACGCCATTAAGGTCATTCGAAAGGACGTGCACACCGCTCAGCACCGCCGACCAGGCCGCGAGATTGGTTTGATTGATCGGAAGACGGCCTCTCCCGGCATTCTCGTTCGGTGCGACAGTGAACATGTCAAACAACATGCGATCGTTGACCGGCGCAGAATTTGTGGCGTCTTCAACCAGAGCGTGGCCGGACCATCTGCTCCAGTTCACCACACCTTGCAGGTCGAAGCCCCAACCGTTGGTGCGAAGAATGTCGTACGATTTAAGGTATACCGTCTGCCAGGGAGTGCCGCGATGAATGCGACCCATCCATCCGATATTCGGCAATTTGTTTGTCGGAAAATCCCACAAGGTCGACGCCAATAAGCCAGGATCCTTGACGGTAAAATTATTCGCCAGTGGATCTGCCGCGGCCATGTCGGAATCGCCAAGAAATTTCTTCGGATTGCCGCCCCAGGGTCCGTAACGGTCATTCAACTGCCCGATGTTCTCCAGGAGGTTTGTCGCGGCGCTCGGCGGTTTGATGATGCTGTTTGTAATGCTTCCCGCGAGATCGACCAGATCCTGCTCGAGATAGTGGACCAACGGGTCATTTGCCTGCCAGGTGATTGTTTGTGCTATGGCACGTGTCGGCGTGAACGGGGCCTGCATTACCAGATTGGTTGGATTTTGAGCCGGTATACCCTCGAACGTCGCGCTCGCGCCCAGCATGAACGCCTTGAATTTTGCGATCTCGTTTGCTCGCGACCCTCCCACAAATTCATTCGGTCCAAAGCTTCGCCATTCGGTGTCGGTTGAAACGGGTTGCCCCTGTGAAATTCGGAGTTGATAGTTGTGTCCCTGGGATCTTTCCGGACCACTCACATTGGCAGCGCGGTTGGTATTCCACAGCCCTTCGAAATCGCGGCCAGTCGTCCGGATTTCTTCACTCAAAGGCCGATATGCGGAAGGCCCGCGCAGCTGCACGTAATCGATGATTCTCTGGGTCGCGTCAGTGATAATGACACGCAGCCGATTGGTGATGTCCAATCCCCACTGCGGGGAATCCGGGCGCAACGGATAAAACTCATCCAGGTTGCCGTGGAAGGTTCGGTTGTTCGGATTGTAAACCATGTTGGATACAACAATGAAATTGGTTCGCAATGGCACGATGAAGGAACCTGGCACGGGCAATCCTGCAGGATTGTAAGTGGGGGCGTAGCCAGGCCAGTTGTTAGTCGTCACCGCAACTTTGTATTGCACAGGCACTCCGCCACTTGGAGAGAAACGGGCCGGGGCATTGTTGGTCAACCCGTAGTTGAAAACCCCATCCACATAAATACTGGCGCCCGGGTAGTTGCTGCCGTGATAGGAGTTCCAGGCCTCAACGCCCAGTTCACACCAGAGATCCATGATGTACTGTTCCTGGAACGTATAGGTGCTCGGCTGCGCATCCCTCGATGTCCGGCTAGCCTGAAGGCGCCGTGTCAGATGCATCCGGCTGCTCAACGTGACTTCATTAAAATTGGGCAGGCCTTTTCTTGCCCCGATGATCCATGGCACGCCATGAACGTTCGGACGAATAATATTCGGCAGAGGGTCCGGGCTCAATCCCTGCAGGTCGATGGGAATTGTAAGGAATTCATTGCCAGAGTCCCTATAGATCACGTCCGTAACCTCTTCAAAACCGCGAATATAGAAATCATTGAAACCGTTCGTCGTCTGCACCCTCGAAAAATAGGGTCGGAATAGCCTTGGATACCGGCTGTTCGTTATCGTTGCCTCGTAAAGATTGGCCGCCATTTGAAGCATTCGATTAATACCGGGGGAATATACAAATCGATTCGAAATCACCACAGGGATGTTGGTTACGGAAATGTTCCGAATTCCGAGATAACCGGACTGATATTGCGCGCGCAGCAGCCGTTCGGCGGCATTCGTGAAAAACTGGACGGGAATCCACGGACGCAACTGCGTTTCCAATCCCGGAATCACACGCATGGTTTCGTCAACGTTGACGTAGTTCAAATTCATCCGGCGATCCGGCTCCGAATCCGTGCCCAACTGCTCAAGCATGCGGTAGTAGGTGTAACGGTCGAATGAACTGATGTTCGTGCCGGCCCGGAGCAATCGATTCGTGAAGTTGACGGTGTAATTGTCAGGTTCAGGGCGCGTCTTGCGGTAATCAAAGAATTCCTGAATGGTGAAATAGGCGTTCGGCTGATCAGCGCCCGCCCACGGCTTTTCCACCACGTTATCTCCCGTCAGGGCGGATTCGCGAGGAATCTGGCGGGCCAGGAGCAAATCCCCGTCGGAATATTGGTCAATGCCGTCGCGTTGAAGCGCACTCGCGTTATCGCGAAAATAAAACCTGGCGGGCTGCAACGGACCATAACCATAGCGATACCGCAGAAGCGCCAAGGCGTCATCAAAACCCGCGCCGCGGCTCAACTCCGTCGCGTTCGTCCGGTAATCGTAAACATTGTTTGGGGAAATCGGGTTCCAGAGATTCGGATTCAGGTCCGTGAGAAAGGCGCCCAAATTGATTTCGTAGGACCCGACCCCCTGATTTCGCAGGAATCCATCACGATTAAAAGGTCCGGCAGGCAGAAGCTTTGCTTGGTTATGAATGAAATTGATGTCCAGGGTTTTTCCGGCCGGCACCACGAGATATGCGTAGCGCGCCACAAAACGGTTGCTCGGCGAGTGCGGCTGGTCGGGACGCTCCAGGACCCCAATCCATTCGGGATCACCCACAAAGAAATTGGTCAGCACCTCTGACGGACCGACCAGGACGGGATTGCCGTTCGTTCCGAATACTGGCTGCAGACCGTTCGGATCGAAGACGCCATTCCGGTTGAGATCCAGATAGTATCGAAACTCGGTGCGTCCTGTGAACCGGTTGGTGACGAATACCGGCGGGCGCGGATTGTACAGCAGCGTTGACAGCATTCTCAGACGATCGGCTTCCGAGAGCGGATTTCCGTCGGCGTAGAAGTAATTGACGTTCGTGAACAGGTTCGCGTTGGGCGCGGGGTTCGGATTGAACCCGCCTCCACTGACGAAGTTCGTCGATACAATAAGGCCGTAAACCTGCCCGTTTGTCAGCGCCAGCATGGGCGCGATCAATTCAATCTTGGCGCGCTCCACGCCCGCATCCGCTGCCTGCTTTCCAATCACCTGGTCGGTGCTCGTGGTGACGGAGGCGCGCTCGCGCTGGC